>DATFVU010000181.1:0-5761 GCA_035260145.1 Candidatus Polarisedimenticolia bacterium
GACTGATCGAGCTGATCGTCGAGGACGACGTCGGAGACGATCTTCCGGATGAGCCCTTTGAAACGGGCCGGCGACGGGTCCTCCAGGGTGCGCGCCGCCGCCTCGATCGAGTCCGACAGCATGAAGATCGCCGCCTCGCGCGTCTGGGGCTTCGGGCCGGGATAGCGGAAGTCCGCCTCCTGCACCCCGGATGGCTCGGCTCCCTCCGAGCGCAGGGCCTTCTGATAGAAGAAGTTGATCTTCCGTGTCCCGTGATGCTGCGGGATGATGTCGAGCACCTCCTGCGGCAGACCGCAGGAGCGCGCCAGCTCGTACCCCTCCTTCACGTGGCTGGCGATCACGAGCGCGCTCATGTGCGGCGTGAGGCGGTCGTGTCGGTTGTCCCCCTCCCTCTGGTTCTCGATGAAATAGGTCGGCTTCAGGAGCTTGCCGACGTCGTGGTAGTAGGCCGCCACGCGGCAGAACAGCGCATGCGCTCCTATCGCCTCCGCCGCCGACTCCGCCAGCGTGCCGACGATGACGCTGTGGTTGTAGGAGCCGGGCGCTTCGACGGCCAGGCGGCGCAGGAGCGGGTTGTCCAGATTCGAGAGCTCGAGCAGGCGCACGTCGGTCAGGATGTTGAACGCCGATTCCAGAAGCGGCAAGAGGAACGACACCAGAATGGAGACGAGGACGCCGCCGGCGAAGCCGCAGGCGATCTGGAAAAGGAGATGCGACAGGGGCGGCGGCGTTCCCGGCAACGCCAGGAGCGCCAGGGCGGCCACGGCGTTGATGGCTCCCAGCACCAGGCCGGCCTTGATCGGGGCGGTGCGCTTGCGATAGCCGGTCACGCCGTACACGGCGGCCAGATTGCCGATGAGCCCGTAGAGCAGGAGAGGCACGTCGAAGCCGATCATCATGCCGAGGAGCGGAAGATAGAACAGGGTATAGGCCACACCGACCCGCGGTCCGACCAGCAGGGTGATCAGCATCGCCCCGGTCGCCATGGGAACCATGAAGCGATACAGGGCCGGGTTCGCGTAGGGCTCCACCCGGAACGAGTCGACCAGGTGATCGAACAGCCACAGAAAGCCGCGATCGACCGCCAGGGCGAGAATCGTGACCAGCACCATGAGCGCGAACAACTGGCGCTCCCGGCGCCCGGTCTTGCGGTGGAAGGCGACGTATCGCAGCATGAAAACGGCCAGCAGGCCGAGCACGAGGACCGCGCCGATCGTCCTGCCCGGACTGCGGCGGGCCGCCCCCTCTTCAGCGTAGGCCCGCAGCAGACGGGCGGCGCCCTCGCTGGCGACCTCGCCCCGGCGCAGCAGGACCTTTCCCGCCGGGATGCGGACGATCAGGGGTTCCACCCGCGCCTCGGCCTCCAGCCGCCGGGCCTCGGTCAGAGCGCCGTCGAAGATCATGTTGGGCGTGACCAGATCCTGCAGGAACGGCCCCAGGATCTCGACCTCGGCGGGAGTGCCTCCCCCGTCGCGCAGCGTCGCGAGCGTCAGGCGCCGGGCCTCGTCGAGAGCCATGGCCTGGGCCGGGGTCGGCTCGTCCCATTCACGACCCACGCGCGCGTCCCGCAGGGTCACGCGACCCGAGGAGGGCATGAGCGTGAGGCTGCCCACGATGCGGTGCTGATACGCGGACCGCAGAGCCTCCAGGAACCGATTCTCCACGCCCTTGTCGAAGCCGCGGGACACCAGGTAGTCACGGGCCCGCCGGGCGGCGGGGGATCCCACGGCCTCCTCCGTCTGCCCGCCGCCAGCCGTGGCACGGCCCGCTCGAGGCGCCCGCCAGGCATCGATCGTCGCCTGTACCGAGGGGATGACGTCGGAGGCCGCCCGATCATCGAGATCGAAGATGGGGCGCACCGCGGCGCGCGCCGCCTCGCGCACCTCCCTGGTGGCGTCGCCGTCCACGAATTCCCGTGACTCAGGAGCCACGATGTCGTCGGAGGCGATGGCCCCGGGGGCGAGGACCGGCGGCTCGGGCTGCAGCCGTCGCACCAGGACCAGCGGCGTCGCGCACACGAGGAACAGCACCACCCAGGCGGCGCGCGAGTCATACAGCGACTCCTTGAAGCGCACCAGAAGGGCCCGCCACCGCTCCAGGCGCACACCGCCGTTGGACCTGCCGGGTGGATCGGGTGAGCGCGAGGACATGGCGACCTCAGTCCCGCTCGGAGGGATCCGCGTCGGGTCGGGCGGCCCGGCGCCCGGGTCGCCCCGGCCTGGCCGGCTCCGCCTCGCGTGGCCGGTTCCCGTTTCGGTAGGCCTCGTAGGCCTTGATGATCCCCTGCACCAGCGGGTGACGGACGACATCCGATTCTTCGAAATAGACGAAGCGGATGCCCGGCACGCTCGCGACGACCGTCTGCGCCTCGATGAGTCCCGACATCCGCCCCGGCGGCAGGTCGACCTGCGTCACGTCGCCGTTGACGACCGCCTTCGAGTTGTTGCCGAGGCGGGTGAGAAACATCTTCATCTGCTCCGAGGTGGTGTTCTGCGCTTCGTCCAGGATCACGAAGGAGTTGTTGAGGGTGCGGCCCCGCATGAAGGCCAGAGGGGCGATTTCGATCGCTCCCCGCTCCATCTGGGCGTTGGCCCGATCACGATCCAGGAGGTGGTAGAGGGCGTCGTAGAGGGGCCGGAAGTAGGGATCGACCTTCTCCGCCATGTCGCCGGGGAGGAACCCCAGTTTCTCCCCAGCCTCCACGGCAGGCCGGCAAAGGATGATGCGCTCCACCTTCTTCTCGGTCAGGTGCCCGACCGCCGCCGCCACCGCCAGATACGTCTTCCCCGTCCCCGCCGGTCCAATGGCGAACACCAGGTCGTTGTCCTTGATGGCGTCGAGATACGTTCTCTGATTCAGGCTCTTGGGGGTGACGTAACGCCCATTGGTGGCCCGCAATCGCCCCGAGGCGAAGAACTCCTGCAGGACCGCCGCCCGGTTGTCGCGCAGCAGGCGCGCGGCGATCTCCACGTCTCCCTTCTTGAGAGAGTACCCGCCCCGGACGACCGCGACGAGCTGATCGATGAGGTTGGCCGCCAGGGCTTCCTTCTCCGGATCTCCCTGGACGGTGACCTCGGTGCCGCGCGCCGAAACACGGACGCCCATGTCCTTTTCGATCGCCTTGAGGTTTTCGTCGTAGTGTCCGAAGACGTCGATCAGAAGTTCTTCGGGGAGTGCGACTTTTCGCATTCGGCTGGGTGTGCCCCCATGCAGCGGTGCGGCCGAAAGTCAGGGGCCTAACTTAACACCCGATCACGAGGTTGTCAATCGACCGCCTTTGAGAGTGTGACCCGTAAAATACTTGTTTCCTATAGCTTAACCGGATCACGTCCGGGATCTTGGAGGTCCTTCGACCCGAATCGAGAGATCCTTGAGCTGAGCCGCGGTCACCTGCGAGGGAGCCCCGGTCATGAGGTCGAGGCCGCTCGCCGTCTTCGGGAAGGCGATCACGTCCCGGATGGAGGGGGAGCCGGTCAGGATCGCGGTGATTCGATCGACCCCCAGAGCGATCCCTCCGTGGGGCGGGGCGCCCATCCGCAGAGCGTTCATCAGGAAACCGAACTTCGACTCCGCCTCGTCGCGGCCGATGCCGAGCACCTGAAACACCCTCGCCTGCATGTCGCTCCGATGAATACGGATGCTGCCGCCGCCGATCTCCAGGCCGTCGAGGACGAGGTCATAGGCGAGCGCCCGCACTTTCGTGGGATCGGTCTCGAGGAGGGCCGCGTCCTCCGGCCGGGGGGCTGTGAAGGGGTGGTGACAGGAGACGAGTCTCCCCTCCGCCTCGCTGAACTCGAACAGGGGGAACTCGTGCACCCACAACAGAGCGGAGCGGCCCTCGTCGATCATCTTCTCCGCCCTGCCGATCGATAATCGCAGCGCCCCCAGGATCGAGCAGGCGCTCGACCAGGCGCCGGCCACGAGGAGGACGAGGTCGTTGTCGCCGGCCCCCGCGGCCCGCAACACGGCCCGGCATCCCTCTTCCGTCAGATGCTTGAGGACCGAGGACTGGATCACCCCGGAGGAGCTCTTGATCCAGATCAGGCCCTTCGAGCCGAGGCCCTTCGCGGCGTCGACCAGATTGTCGATCCGCTGTCGCGGCCAGGACCCTCCCCCCGGGATCGAGAGCCCCTTCACGACCCCGCCCTTCTGCACCGCTTCGGAAAAAACACGGAAGGGGCTGTTGACGACCGCACCGCTCACATCCCGGATCTCCAGATCGAAGCGCACGTCCGGCTTGTCGCTGCCATAGCGCTCCATCGCCTCGCGATAGGTGAGACGCGGGCAGGGCACGGAGATGGAGCGCCCGGCGGCGCGGAAAATCTGCGCCATCAGGCCCTCCATGAGCGTGTAGATCTCTTCCGGGTCGGGGAAGGACATCTCGACGTCGATCTGCGTGAACTCGGGCTGCCGATCGGCGCGCGTATCCTCGTCCCGGAAGCACTTGGCGATCTGAAAGTAGCGGTCGTAGCCGGCCACCATCAGGAGCTGCTTGAAGATTTGCGGCGACTGCGGCAAGGAATAGAAGTGACCGGGATTGACGCGCGACGGCACGAGGTATTCCCGCGAGCCCTCGGGCGTGCTGCGCGTCAGGATCGGCGTCTCGATCTCGAGGAACCCCTGGGCGTCGAAGTAGGTCCTGGCGGCCAGGAGAATGCGATGCCGCGTCTCCAAGATGCGCTGTTGTCGCGGGCGGCGCAGATCGAGGTAGCGGTACCGCAGGCGGACCTCCTCCGCGACGTTCACCTCGTCGGTCAGAGGGAACGGCAGCGTCTCGGAGGTGTTGAGCACCTGGAGGGATTCGGCCCGCACCTCGATCTCTCCGGTCGGAAGGTCCCGATTGAGGTTCCCCGGGCCGCGCGCCACGACCCGTCCCTTCACGGCCACGACGAACTCCGGGCGGAGCGTCTTGGCGACGGCGAACGCCTCGGGCGCGGTCTCCGGATTGAACACGGCCTGCGTCACGCCGAAGCGGTCACGCAGGTCCGCGAACAGGAGGCCGCCGTGATCCCGCACGCTGTCGATCCAGCCCAGAAGCAGCGCTTCGCGACCCTCGTCGCCGGCCCGGAGAGAGCCGCAGGTCGAGGTCCGCTTCGGAAACGCGCCGGTCTCAGGCACGGGTCATCTCTCCGAGACGGGCCTCGAGGCGATCCTCGGCGATCGTCTCCTGCGTCCCGTCGGACATTTTCTTGATGGTCACCGCCCGGTCCCTGACTTCGCCGTCGCCGAGGATCAGAACGAAGCGCGCGCGCAGATCATTGGCGCGACGCAGCTGCGCCTTCAGGCTCTTGCCCGGGAGGGGCTCGAGAAGCACCTGCCGGCCGGCCTGTCGCAGCCCCCGCGCGATCAGGAGGGCGCGCTCCACGCCGGATTCCCCCACGGCCGCGATGAACACCTCCGGCGTCCCACGCGAGGCGGCGGCGTCCGCACGCAGGGACATCACCAGACGCTCTTCCCCGATCGCGAAACCGAATCCCGGGAGGTCCGGGCCCCCCAGCTCGGCGAGAAGTCCATCGTAGCGGCCGCCGCCGAGCAGGGCGTTCTGCGCCCCGAGCCCCTGAACGGTCACCTCGAAAGAGGTCCGACGGTAATAATCCAGACCGCGCACGAGTCGCGGCTCGACGCGGTGGCGAATCCCATAGGCGCTCAGGAGCCCCGTCACCTTCTGAAAGTGTTCCCGACACGCGTCGCAGAGGTAGTCCGTGATCGTCGGAGCCTCCGCCATGATGGCGCGATCGGCTTCGACCTTGCAGTCGAAGCA
>DATFVU010000182.1:0-11692 GCA_035260145.1 Candidatus Polarisedimenticolia bacterium
GGCCGTCCGTCCGCCGACTTGATCTCCTGCGGCAGGACCTCCACGTCGTCGGGCACCCTGGCTCCGAACATCTGGGCGACGGCATCCGTGCTGGCCATGGGGCGGAATTGATCGGCCAGGACACCGGGCGGAACCTTCACCAGCTTCCACTCCAGGAAGGCCGGTGATCCGATCAGGTCCTTGACGCGCTCGGGGTTCTCGACGCCGGGGAGCTGGATCAGGACGCGATCGGCCGCAGCGCCGCTCCCCTGCCTCTGGATGGTCGGCTCGGCGACGCCGAACTTGTCGACGCGCGTACGGATCGTCTCGAGAGCCTGGCGCACGGCGGCATCGCGAATGGATGATTCCTCGTTGGGCCTGAGCTGCAGGAGCAGGCGTCCCGACGCCGGCGACGAGAGAACGTAGTGACCGAACTGCTGCGTGAGGAGGTCGCGGATCTCGCCGATGCGCGCGGTGTCGAGTCCCTCGAGGGCGATGGCGTCCAGCCCCTCGGCCGCGATCTTGGCCGGCGCCAGGCCCTTCTCGCCGAGGGCGGAACGGATTCGCTCCTGGGTCAGGTCGACCTCGGCCTTCACGGCATCGTCGGTCTTGACACGCATGACCATGTGGATGCCGCCCTTGAGGTCGAGGCCCAGGTGGATTTTTTCGGCGGGCGGATAGATCGCCCACACGCACAGGGCCGTGGAGCCCAGGATCATCAGGATCCGCCAGCGCAGCTCGAGGTTCATCGAGGCGTCACGATTCCGTCCGGGCGGAGGTCTCCTGATCCTGGAGACCGATGATGGAGCTCTTCGTCACGTCCACCTTGACCTTGTCGGCAATGCGCAGCTGCACGATTCCCTTGTCCATCCCGACGACCGTGCCCATGAGGCCGCCCGACGTGACGACCTTGTCTCCGTTCTTCAGCGAGTCGAGCATCTGCTGGACCTGCTTCTGCTTGTTGCGCGCCGGACGGATCAGAAGAAAGTAGAAGATCGCGAAGATGACGACCACCGGGACGAACTGCATCCAGGGGGCCTGCCCCTGTCCCGGCGTCGGAGCCATCAAACCGAGCGACCACATCCAACCGTTCCTTTCGTCAATAAATAAAGAGGGGTCTCACGCCCCCCGCCGCGAGCGCCCCGAGTCCCGGGATCAGAGCGCAGGCGTTCCGCCGCGCGTTTGACCCCGGTTGCGGGCCGAAAGATTGCCCGAAGCGTCCGGGCTTGTCAAGGCAGCATCCGGTCGCCTAGACTTGCCCCGTGTATCCGGTGACGACCAAGCGACCCGCGGATGCGGCCACGATCTGCGGATCCGGACCGAACCGCCTGATCGAAGTGCCGATCCTCGCCTCCATCCCCGGCCTCCTGCACGGATTCACGGTGAAGGGCTCTGACACCGCGTCGGCGATCTCCGGGGCGGCGGGCGGCGACATGCCGCTGGTGACGCTGCGGCAGGTGCACGGGGCCGTCGTGCGTGTGATCGAGCCTCCCGGCAGAAGCGTCGCCGCGGCCCGCCAGGAAGGTGATGCGCTCATCGTGAAAGGGGCCGGCGTCGCCGCCGGAGTGTGGGTCGCCGACTGCCTGCCGATCCTCATCTGCGACGACAGGACGCGCACCGCGGCGGCCGTGCACGCGGGCTGGCGAGGCACGGTCGCGGGGGTGGTGGAGGCCGCCATCGCCCTCATGCGGAGCCGCTTCCGTGCTGAGCCCTCCGGCTTGCGGCTCGCCATGGGGCCCGCGATCGGCCCGTGCTGTTTCGAGGTGGGCGACGAGGTGGTCGACGCTCTGCTGCGCGCCCGCCCGGAGGCGGCCGCCTCCGTCGTGACGGGAGCGAAGAAGCGGATCGACCTGGTCGAGGAGAACCGCAGGCAGGCACGCGTCGCGGGCGTCCCCGACGAGGCCATGCAGGCGTCCGGGCTCTGCACGCGCTGCCGGCCCGACCTCCTGGAGTCGTACCGGCGCGAAGGCGCGGGCGCCGGCCGCATGGCCGGCTTCATCGCCTGGAGGAATTGAGGTGAGAAGGACGGAGAGGCGGCCCGCGACGTCGGGCGCGGACAGGATCCGCGATCTCTACCGGGAGCACGCGGCCGTCGTCGAGCGTTTCTTCGATGTCCACTCGTCCGAAATCGAGTCGCTGGCGGCGGTCCTGGCCGGGGCGCTGCGGTCCGAACGGAAGCTGCTCTTCTTCGGCAACGGGGGCAGCGCCGCCGACGCGCAACACCTGGCCGCGGAATTCGTCAACCGATTCACGGTGGACCGCCCGGCCCTGGCGGCCCTCGCGCTGACCACCGACACCTCGGTGCTCACCAGCATTGCCAACGATTCCGACTTCACCCGGGTCTTCGCGCGCCAGATCGAGGCTCTCGGCCGGCCCGGAGACGTGGCGGTCGGCATCTCCACCTCGGGGCGATCGCCGAACGTTCTGGAGGGTTTGCGAGCGGCCCGGGCAAAGCACCTGGTGACGGTCGGCTTCAGCGGCGAGAGCGACGCGGCGATGCGCGATCTCTGTGACCACCTCATCCGCGTTCCCTCCCGGACGACGGCGCGCGTCCAGGAGGTCCACATCACCGTCGGGCACATCCTCTGCCAGATCGTCGACGAGACCCTGTTCCCCGAAAAATGAAACCCCGCGGCGACCACGCGGGTCGCCACGGGAGGACGTTGCGGGGGGCGATCGAGGGCCGCCCCGGCTCGATCACCCTTTCAGCAGGGCGATCGTGTCCCGGATCTCCTTGGCGTCGGGCGCCTGGGGATTGAGCTTCAGATATTCCTGGTAGTGCTGCACGGCGCCCTGGAAGTCCTGCAGCTTGGTGAGGACGCGGGCCAGCTCCTTGTGCGCGGGGGCATACGACGGGTCGATCTCCACCGACTTGCGGAAGGCCTGGGCCGCTTCCTTGTCCTTGCTTTCGTTCCAGGCGTGCACGCCCATATTGTAGAACGATCGCGCCGCATTGGTGGGATCCAGGGCTATGACTTTCTGATACATCTCCTCCGCCTTCGCCCGATCGTTCTTCCTCTCATAGATGTCGGCCATCTGCATGTACGCGTCCGAGCGCGTGGGGTTGATGGCGCCGACCTTCTCGAACGCGGCGATCGCCTTCTCGTCCTGACCGGCCTTGGACCAGGCGGTGCCGAGGTTGAACCAGACCGAGTCGTTGTCCGGCGTCAGGTTCGATTCCTGCTCGAATTCGGCGGCCGCATCGGCGTATTGCTCGCCGCGCAGTTTGATGTTCCCCAGGAAGAAGTGCGCCCCTTTCATGTCGGGTTTGAGCTCGAGGCCCTTGCGGAACGCCTGCTCGGCGCCGGCATCGTCATGAGTCTCGAACAGGCTCTTGCCAAGGTAGTAATAGACGTTGGCGTTGCCCGTGGGATCCTTCACCAGGTAAGCCTTGTAGCCCTCGATCGCCTCCGCGTGGTGTCCGGCGTCCGCGAGCTCCTTCGCTTTCTTCAGACCTTCGGTCCCGGCCTTGGGGGCGTCCGGCGCGCCGGGCGTGCCGGGCGCACCTGGCACGCCTCCAGGGGCCCCGGCGGGAGCGCCCGCCGATGCGGTCGCATCGCCGCCCTCTTTCTTCTTGCGTTCGCCCTGAACCGCGGCGACGAAATCCGCCTCCTTCGCCACCACGATGTCGACGACGTTGCGCCCCTCGTCACCCACGAGGGCGAACATCAGATCCGGATACTCCTGCTTGGAGCCCATGACGACATCGCCGCTGCCGCGGTCCGCCTTTTCGGAGTCGATGATTTCGTAGTGCACCTTCACGGTCTTGTAGCCCGGCAGGTCGGGCATCACGTGCCATTTCTTGGCGACGGAGATGTCCAGTGACGCGATGACGAACTTCCCGTCCTTCCCGGTGGTCAGAGGACCGACCCGCTTCTTGACGTCCACGGCCTCGAACCAGATCTTCGCCTTCACCATCGGTTTGCCCTGGAAATCCGTCACGACCCCGCGCACTTTCGTGATGGCGTCGGCGTACGCCGGATCGACAGGCGCCAGGACCGCCGCCAGCGCTGTCGCGGCGATCGCCAGAATCCATCGTTGCGTCCGTGTCATGGTTTCGTTCCCTCCGGACCGGCCGCCCCATCTGTGCCTGCGGCCGGGGCCACAAGATCCTATACCTCCACGTCCGCGGCAATCAAGGAGGGACCACCTGGCCGGCCCCCGCGCCTCGCCTCGCGCCGTTTCGGGCCGGCCGTGACGCGAGGAGGTGGCCGGCGAACAGGACGACATAGAGGGCGCCGCTGACCACGTGCACACCCACCAGCACGCGCTTGATGGCGGGATCGGTGAGGACCTGCATCAGGTAGCCCGAGACGATCATCGGTGTCGTCAGCGCGACGAGGACGAGTCCGGTCGCGCGACCCCGACGCTGGCGCGGCTCGACGATCCGGGCCAGGATGTGATCGCGGGCGATCAAACCGAGGGCGAACACCGCCGCCGGACCGGCGATCACGTGCAGCGACAGGGCGTGGGGCTGCCAGGGATGATGAATCACGGAGAACGGGTCGTCTCCGCTCATCAGATATTTCATGAAAAAGTAGGCCGCCCCGGTCAGGGCCATGAGCCAGGTCGAGACGCTGACGAGCGCTCGCTCCAGGCCGCTCACGGACGGCCCGCGGACGGCTTGTCCTGGCCCGGCGGAGCAGGCGCCACGAACAGGCGGTGCAGGGCCAGGATGCGTCGGGCGGCCCGGGTGACGGCCCGCGACGAGAGCGTGGCGCCCGTCAGCGTGCGGACCCCGCGGCCCGCGCCGAGATCCTGAAGGGAGCGTCCCTCGAACTGCTGCAGCCACCGGCTGGTGGGCAGGTAGTCCTCCGGCTCGTCGAAGGACAGGACGTCGATCCGCCGCAGCGCACCGTCGGGCGCGACCACGACCATCACCGTCTCGGGCAGCGTGCGGACGAGGTGCGTGTCGAGATAGGCGTAGCCGCTCACACGGCCGTCGCTCTCGCCGACGTAGTAAGACACGACGCGCGCCTCGACCGGAACGCCCGAGACGTCCTCGGCCCGGCGCACCCGGTCCTCGTCCAGATACAGCGTCCGGCGCTCCGCATGCTGGGGCGGGGGAAAGACCGTCTCGAGGGCCCGCTCCACGGTCATGTAGACGCGGGCCGCCGCGGGCTCCGGGACGAGCAGCAGCCCGATCAGGAGGAGCGGTGCCCCGCGCGCGATCATCAGAAGAGGTATCCGAGGGCGACGTTGATCTGATCGATGCCGGTGCCGGCCCGATTGCCGAAGTCCTGATAGTCCACTTTGATCGCGACCTCCGGGATCGGCTTGTAGTGCAGGCCATAGGTGCGCACCGTGCGATCGTTGGCCGGATCGCGAACCGCGCCCGCAGGCACCTCCGCCTGCGTATCGAGCGCCTCGTATCGGACGAACGGACTCAGCTCCTGGTCGGCGCGCCGCGCCCCGGACAGGACGTTGAACGCCGCCTCCGCATACCATCCCTGGGCGCGCGAGCCGACCGTCTCGCCGGTGACCAGGGCGACCGCCTGCGCGTCATCGAGCGTGCTGCGGGCGTACACGCCGCGCAGGTGGAGGCCGCGGGCGTTCCACTCGGCGTGCGCGTCCCACAGGGTCACGCCGGCGTCCGCCAGGGCCGGATTGCCCTGCGCGGCGCCGCCGGTGAACAGGGAACCTCCGAGGAGCAGGCCGGGCGCCGGTTTCCAGTCGAGGCGCGCCGTGAAGGCGAAATCCTCCGCCGCGGACTCGGCCCCCTCCTGCCGTCCCTCGCGGATTCCCTCGTCGGCCGTGAACCCGGAGGCGTCGAGGCCGGCGACCACATAGGCGCGATAGGTCACCGGCCCGAAGTCGCCGTAGACACCCAGCCCGTTCTCCCGCCAGGTGGAGGGAATGATGACGGTCTCCACCTCCGGCCGCCTCGCCCCGTAGAAAATCGGCGGCTCGTGCAGCTCCGTGAGGAATCCGACCGGCACCAGCAGGAGGCCGCCGCGCATGCCGAAACCGCGTCGTGGCCTGTAGTCGACGTAGGCGAATTCGACCGCGACCTCCCCGGGCTCGCCCTCCCCCGCCACCGCGTGCTCGTATTCGACCTCCGAGTTGAACAGGACATGGTCGGACCACTTGTAGCCGAAATACAGGACGGCGCGCAGAAGGTCGGCCGTGTCGACTTTCCCCGAGGGCGCGCCGTCGTCGCGCGCCGCCTCGAAGTTCTGGTACAGCATCTCGCCGTATCCGCCGATCGACACCCCACGTTTGGACGCGTAGACCTTCGAGGCCGCCGGACCGAAGCCGGAAACCGGCGCCTTGGCGGCGGGAGCCGCCGCCTCTCCGATCCGCAGCCTTTCGAGCTCCTCCGCGATGGCGTCGATCCGTCTCTCCAGCTCCTGGATGGCCGCCGGGCCGCCCGCGCCCGGAGCCCCGCCGCCGCCCGCGGCCTTCAGCGCCTCCAGCTCCGCGCGCAGCTTTTCGATGAGCGCTTCCAGCTCCGCGACGCGCTCCTCGAGACTCTTCTGACTCATAGCGCCGCGCTCCGCCGGCCCGGCCGCGACGGCCGATCGACCGGACGCCGCCTTCTCATCGCGCCCGGACCCGAGGGCATGCGCCGAACCCGCCGCCGTTCCGATCGTCCAGAGGATGGTCATCGCACGCGCGGCCCGGCGAACCCCTGCAATCGCCCTGTTCTCAGTCTCCGTCGTCATCGTCCCCTTCCCCGAATCGTTCCACGAAGGCGCGCGTCGGCCGGCGTCGCATGACGCCGTCCTCGTCACGGCACAGATACACGGCCGCGATCTCCCTCGCGTCCGCCCAGGCCACGCCACGCTCCGGTCCCATGACGAACAGGGCCGTCGAGAGCGCGTCGGCCGATGTCGCGTCGCGCGCGGCCACGGTGACGGAGCCCCCGAACGACGCCGGTCTGCGCGTCTGCGGGTCGAGAATGTGGCCGATGGGCCCGTCCGGGCCCATGACCGAGCGCTCGGCGTTCCCCGATGTAGCGACAGAGACGTCGGTGACATCGATGACGGCGACGGCGCGGCCCCGCTCGTCCGGATCGGCGATTCCGACGGCCCAGGCCCGCTCCTTCGGCGGCCGGCCGATCGCCAGGACCTGGCCGCCGAAATCGAGAAGCGCGCTCCGCACCCCAAGGCGTCGAAGCGTTCGGGCGGCGGCGTCCAGTGCAATCCCTTTGCCGATCCCTCCGAGATCGATGCCCATGCCCGGCCCGTCGAAGCGCACGGTTCGCTCCGCCGTCATCAGTTGGACGTGGCGCCAGCCGATAGGAAGGGTCGCGAGGCTCGTATCCGGAGCGGACGCAACACCCGGGGAGGCGTCCCCCGGCGCCCTCCCGTCATCACGCAGGCCGAACGCCCGGGTCAGGGGCTCGACCGTGGGATCGAATGCCCCGCCGGTCGTCTCGGCCCAGCGGAGAGCGGCGCTGAGCGCGCCGAACAGCTCGCGCGAGCAGCGCACGGGCGCCCGCCCGGCCTCTTCGTTCAGACGCGAGATCTCGCTCGTCTTGATCCAGTTGCTGAGGATGCGCTCGAGCCGGCTCACTTCGGCGAACGCCTCTTCGAACGCCCGCTCCGGCGCCGGCCCCCCCGTCTCGATGGACAGGCGCGTCCCCATGAGGAAACGTGCCCGCGCCATCCCGCCGCCCTGTGCTGCGGGCGGCCGATCGGCCGCGGCGCCCACGGCGCCGGCCGCGAACAGCTGGATAGCCAGGGCTGCGGCGGCTCGCCGCGCGCGCCGATGTGGGGTTCGTTCCGCTCCCGTGATGCACACCGTCGAGCCCTTTATTGTGATTGCGACTCAATCTCAATTGGGTCGCGTACTCTACTGTGCCGACGCGTGGCCTGTCAAGCCCGCGCGTCCCGGGTGTGGTAGGCTGCGCCCCCTCGGGACGAGCGCCCCGAAACGGGAGGACCGTGATGAGCGCCCGATCGGCGAAGAAACCCGTCAGTGAATCACGTGTCGAGATGACCGAGATCGTCCTCCCGGAAGATACGAATCAGTACGGGCACGCCTGGGGGGGCCGCGTGATGACCCTCATCGACAAGGCGGCGGCCATCGCCTCCGTCCGGCACTGCCGCTCCAACGTGGTGACGGCGTCGGTCGATTCGCTGGTCTTCAGGGCCCCCGTCAAGCTGGGCCACATCCTCCGGCTGTACGCTTCGGTCAACGCGGCGTTTCACAGCTCGATGGAGATCGGCGTGAAGGTGGTGTCCGAGGATCCGCTCTCCAGTCTTCAGGCCCACTGCTGCAGCGCCTTCGTCACCATGGTCGCGCTCGATGCCACCGGCCGGCCGACGCCGGTGCCGGGACTTCTCCCGGAGTCGTCCGAGGATCGGCGGCGCCAGCGCGACGCCGCCCGGCGCCGCCGTGCGCGCCTGGCCGTCCGCGCGGGCGCCCAGCGCCGCTCGAACCGCCCCCGCTGATCCCCTCCCGGGGTTTGCCTCCGGCCCTTCCGGGACCCATATTCCCGCGGAGTGGCCGAGCGGAGGGAGGCCCTTGCCCCGCCCGATGGTGCGTCTCGAGATCTCCAGTGCGGATGGCTCCACGCGGACCGTCCCGGTGGACCGCTCCCCTTTCTCGATCGGCGCGGCCGCGTCCTCGAACCTGACGCTCGCGGCGTCCGGCATCGCACCGCAACACGCTCAGATCGTCCTGCTCGGAGGCGTCTGCCACCTCCTGCCGGCTGTCCCGGGCGCGCCCCTGTCGGCCGACGGGGCACCGGTGACCGAGGGGGGCGTCGCCCTCGCCCATGGCGCGCGGATCGCGTTGGGCCCCTCCTGCCCCTACCGTCTGCGGGTCCTGATCCAGGAGGCGGACGCCGGAGATCGAGAAGATCGTCTCGTCACCTTGATGGAGGTGGCCCGCACGATCACGTCCTCCCAGTCGGTGGAGGACATCCTGGATCGCGTGCTCGAGGGAGCCGTGCGCTTCTCGGGCGCGGAGCGCGGATATCTGTTCCTGAAAGAGGCGGGCCGCCTGTCGCGATGGAGCCGCGAGCCATCCGGAGAGGAGGATGTCCAGGTCAGCCTGTCGGTCCTGGAGGAGGTCGCCGCCACCGGCGCGCCGGTCTACCGCGACGTCGCCACCGGCGAGTTCGGTCAGCAGGCCTCCGACAGCATCGTCCGGCTGCGGTTGCAGGCGATCCTCTGCCTGCCGCTGGCCGTCCGGCAGGACGTCATCGGGGTCGTCTATCTCGACAGCCGGCGCCGCCTGCCCCACCATCGTCCGGATCTTCCACTCCTCGAGGCCCTGGCGGGACTGGCTTCCGTCGCGATTCAGAACAGCCGGCTGGTCGAGGAGAGGGTCCAGGCCGAGCGCGCCTCGGTCATCGGGCAGATGGCGCGCGCCGTCGTGCACGACCTGCGCAGCCCCCTGACCTCCATCCGCGGGCTGGCCGAGCTTCTGCACGAGCGCGCGCCCGAAGGAGACCCGTCCCGGCCGCACCTTGCGACGATCATGGCAGAGTCCGACCGCCTGACGGGACTCACCGGGGATCTCCTGCAGTTCTCGCGGCAGGCGCCGCCGCTCCTCCGATCGCCCGCGCGCCTGTCCGACCTGGTACGTCAGACCCTGAAGCCGCTGCAGCCCAGGCTGCAGCGCGCCAACGTCAGCGTGTCGCTCGCCCTGGACGAGGACGCGCGAGCGTCCGTCGACGCGCCCCGCATGCTGCGCGTGCTGCACAATCTGCTGGCCAACTCGCTCGATGCCATGCGCGGCGGCGGCCTGCTCGACATCCGATGTCAGCGCGTCAATGGCTCGTGCCATCTCAGCGTGCGCGACAGCGGCTGCGGGATGCCCGAGAACGTGCGCCGGCGCGTGTTCGAGCCGTTCTTCACGCACGGCAAGGCCCAGGGCACGGGCCTCGGCATGGCTATCGTGCAGAGGATCGTGGAGGAGCACGGCGGGTCCGTGCAAGTGGACAGCGCGCCCGGGAAGGGCACCACGGTCACTCTGGCTCTGCCGGCGTCCGCCGCTCCCGGCGGCGAGAGTCCCGCTCCCGGAAAGCGTTCCGCAGCCTGATCCGAGCCGGGATCTCTCCGGGCCTCAGTCGGCTTCCTTGATGGTCAGGCTGAACTGCCCGTGTCGCAGCGAGGGGTCCGCCGCGAATTCCAGCCGAGTCGTGATCGCGACCCCCGTCTCTCCCAGGAGCCCCGATGGATCCGGCCCGAAGAGCCCGGCCAGATCGGGGTGCACGCGCGCGACCACGCGGGCCTTCTCTCCGATGGGTCCCAGTCGGCGGACCTCCCGCAGGATTTCATAGACGATCGATTCGGCCGACTTCATCCGGCCCGATCCCGAGCAGGCGGGGCACGATTGGCACAGTAACCTCTCGAGGCTGGGCTTGGTCCGCTGGCGGGTGATTTCGACCAGCCCGAACTCGCTGATCTGCAGCGTGCGGGATCGGGATCGATCCTTGCTCATCTCGGTTCTCAGCGCCTGCAGGACGTCGTCCTTGCTCGCCTGCTCCTCCATGTCGATGAAATCGATCACGATGATGCCCCCGAGATCGCGCAGGCGGATCTGGCGGACGATCTCGGTCACCGCCTCGAGATTGGTCTTCAGGACCGTCTCCTCCAGGCGGCGCGAGCCGACATATTTTCCGGTGTTGACGTCGACGGCCACCAGGGCTTCGGTCGACTGGATGACGATGGATCCGCCCGATTTCAGCCACACCCGCGACCGGAGCGCGCGCTCCAGCTCCTGCTCCACGCGGCGCTCGCCGAACAGCGATTCCCTTCCGGTGTGGCGCCGTATCCTCGACACCAGGGACGGCTCGACACGTGTGACGAAGTCGACCGCTTCCACGAAAACGCCTTCGCCGTCGATCGTTACTTGTTGCACGTCATCGTTCAGCAGATCGCGAAGCACCTTCAGGACGGCCCCCGCCTCCCGGTGAAGCAGGGCCGGCGGCGACGCGCTTTCCGAGCGCCGGCACACGTCATCCCAGGTGTCGCTGAGAAATCGAGCGTCCGCCAGGAGCTCCTCCGGGCCTCGCCCCTCTCCCGCGGTGCGGACGATGAGGCCGCCGGGAAGTTGCAGGTCGCGGACGACGCCCGCGGCCAGTTGCTGGAGCCTCTCGCGCTCGGCCGCCTCCTCGATCTTGCGGGACACGCCGATGTGCGGGAGGCCCGGGAGATACACCAGGAGGCGCCCGGGAAGCGACACCACCGTGGTGAGGCGGGCCCCCTTCTCGGGCACCGGATTCTTGGTGACCTGCACGACGATCTCCTGCCCTTCCTTCAGCAGGTCTTCGATGCGCGCCGGCTTCGCCGTGTCGATGAGCGACGGCGGACCCGCTCCTTCCTCGACGGGGACGTCCCCCTCCTCGACCCTGGCGGAGAAATCGTGCACGTACAGGAAAGCGTCGCGGCCGGTCCCGATGTCCACGAACGCCGCCTGCATGCCGGGCAGGACGTTGGCGACCCGGCCCTTGTAGATGTTTCCGCTGATCCCCCGGCCGGAGGGCCTCTCGATGAACACCTCGGTCAGGAGGTCGTCCTCGAGCAGCGCGACCCTGGTCTCCGGGGTGGCGGCGTCGATCAGGATCTCGCGGCGCATCGTGGGCGGATGGAGGGGTCTAGTTCACGAGCCGTCGCATCCAGACGTTCAGGACCAGACCCATCCCCAAAAGGGTCGTGGCGAGCGACGATCCGCCGTAGCTCATGAGGGGCAGTGGCACGCCGGTGGTGGGCAGCATCCCCACGACGACGCCGATGTTGAGCAGCGCCTGACCCGC
>DATFVU010000183.1:0-10501 GCA_035260145.1 Candidatus Polarisedimenticolia bacterium
TCGCCTGGGCCGCGCCGGCACGATCGTCGAGCGCCGCCTGGCCCCCGCGCTGGCCCGGATGCATGGCCGCCGCCTCTATCGTCTGCTCGGGTATGTCCGCCTCGGCGATTACCTGACCGAGCGTCTGGGAATGAGCCTGCGCCGCTGCCAGGCGATTCTCCGCCTCGAGCGCGCGCTCGCGCCCCTTCCGCGTCTGGCACGCGCCTTCGACGCCGGCGTCCTCTCCGTCTCGAAGCTCGAGCTCGTCGTGGCCCGGGCAACCCCCGAGACGGAGGAGGCCTGGCTCGAGCGTGCGAGCCGCCTCCCTCTCGCCGCTCTTCGCGAGGCTGCCCGCGAGGCCTCATCCGCCGCCGCCGGGGGCACGACCCTCGCCGCCACCGCCGATTCGCCTGCTCCCGATTCCACGCCCGATTCCTCTACATCTGGTTCCCCGACGTCCGATTCCCCCGCGCCCACCCTCGCGCCCACGCCCGCGCCCACCCCCACGCCCACCCCTGACCTGCCGATCGACGCCGAGGAGCCGGGCCGCACCATAACCTTCAGCGCCCCCGCGCCCGTCCTCGCCATGTGGCATTGGACGCTCGACCTCGTCCGCCGCGTGGCCGGCCAACAGGAGCCCGCCTGGCGGTGTATCGAATACCTCGCCGCCGAATTCCTCTCGGGTGTCCCCGACTCCCGCGTCCCCGACTCGCGCGACCCCGACTCGCCCGCCGGGTCGTCCGATTGGTCGGCCTCGTCGACGGCCGGAGAATCGGGCAGTCCGTCGAATCCTCCACAGCCTCCGGTGTCCATCGGCGATCCTCCACTTCACAGATCGTCGGCGGGCGATGCCCGGGGGATGTCCGACTGGCTCGAAGCGTGCGCCGCCGTGCGTGAAGCGCTCGCCTCGATCGGCGCCTCCGCAGACCCAGAGGCCATTCTCACGGGGGGCGCCGGCGCGGGCCTGGCCGAGCCCGCCGACGAGCTCGACGCTTGGGAGCTCGACGCCCGCCTGCGCGGTCTCGTCCGGCTGCGACAGTCGCTCGCGTGGCGTCAGGGTCGCCTGCTCGCCGCCTTCGCGGCGCTGCGCCTGTTCCGCGACGTGGGGTTCAACAGTGCCGAGGATTGGGTCGGCGATCGTCTGGCGATGTCTCCCCGCCGGGCGCGCTATCTGGTTTCGCTCGACCGGCGGCTGCGCGATCTGCCTCTGCTCGCGGACGCATACAGGCGCGGGATGGTGTCGTGGTGTCAGGCGCGGCTTCTCGTTCGGATCGTCCGGCCGACGACTCAATCTCAGTGGATTCGCTACGCCCGGCAGGTCACCGTGCGTCGCCTGGAGGACGTCATCATTAGTAGTGAGGTCAATGCCGCGACCTCGACGATGGCGCCTGCTTCGGCCGGCCCCCCGGCACATGTCGGCGCGGCACCCGCCCCCGCGCCGGCACACATCGTCGCCCCGCCGCTGCCCCCGAACGAGCCGCCGCCCGACCAGGACCAGCCGGCCGTGTCCGAGTCACCGACTGCCTCCCCGGAGCCGTCCGCTCACCCGAATCATGCCGGCCTCGTATCCGCGGCCGTCGCCCTCACTCCTCGAATGGAGACATGCCACCGGCACACATCGGCGCCTGGGCCCGACGCCACCGCCATCAATCCAGTGAAGTCAGCTCCACCGCCGACCTGGCGCCGAATCTCTTTCTGGTGCCCGCTCGAGGTGGCGTCCCTCTGGGACAGCGCCCTCCGCTCCTGTCGCGCCGCGGCGGGATCCCATCTCGAAGACTGGGAGTGCTTCCTGCTTCTGGTCCAGGCGCTGCGCGATACGTGGGAGAACCCGGAGGACCCGCACTGGCGGCGGCGCTACCGGATTCTCGAGCGCGACAACTGGCGCTGCAAGGTGCCTGGATGCACGTCGCGCAGCGGGCTCAACGCGCATCACATTCAGTTCCGCTCGCAACAAGGGGGAAACGAGACCGAGAACCTGGTGACGCTCTGCGTGGGTCACCATCAGGGGGGATTGCACGCGGGCCACCTGCGATGCTCAGGCCGGGCGCCGGACTCTCTCTGGTGGGACCTGGGCGTGAGGCCCGGAGGCGATCCGCTGACCCGGTACTTCGGCGATCGCATTGTCGCGGGTCCCGGGCGGGCGGCGTCCACTTCGGCCCCGGCCGTCGCTGCGGGTGGCGCGTCCGCTGGGTCGCGGCCGACGCGGCCAGTGGCGCACCCCCCTGGGTCACGACCGGCGCGGCGGGCGAGCGGTCGAAGCGTCGCTCAGTTGTCGCCGCTCCTGGCCCTCGTGCCGAACCCGGCCACCGCGGGCGACCGGGTTCGTGAACAGACAGATGAGCCCTGAGCTCTGAAAGCCGTCGGCCCCGCGTGGAATTCCGGAAGCGGATGCCGCCTCGAGAGCTCCCGTTCTTTGACAATCCAATTGGTCGCGTCGCGAGCCGGTCGGCGCCCAGGCGTGCGTCGACGCCCGGGCGTTCGTCGGCGCTGTCCACCCAGAAGCTGTCTGTCTGCGATTCCCTACAGCGCTTCTCTACTTCGGATCCACAGGACTGCGGTTCTGCACGAACTGCCACCCAAACCGCCCCTTGATGCATAGGTGCCCGCGCGTCACATCGTGGTCCAGCGGCGACGTCACCTTCACGATCGAGTTGTCCTGCACGCGCAGCTGCAGCGTGCACCCGACCCCGCAGTAAGGGCAGATGGTGTCGGTCTGCGTTTGCTTCGATTCGTCCCAGGTTCCGACGCGGCGCATGTCGTATTCGCTCTTGAACATGAGGGCGCCGGTGGGGCAGACGCCGATGCAGTTGCCGCAGTAGACGCAGGCGGAGTCGGTAAGTGGGCGGGCCGACTCGGTCGAGATGCGGGCGTCGAAGCCGCGACCGGCGACGGCGATGGCGAAGGTGTTCTGGGCGTCCTTGCCGCACGCCTCGACGCACTTGTAGCAGAGGATGCACTTCGAGTAGTCGCGCACGTACAGGTCGTTGTCGATCTTCGCCGGCTGGGCGACCGTAGCGGCGGCGCCGTCTCGCGGGGTGGCGTGATGGCCGGGGTGAGCGTGGTCGCGCGCGCCGTCCCCCCCGCCGTTCCCCGCGCCGTTCCCCTCCGGCAGGGCCTTGGGGCCGAAGCGGTCGGGCCGGGCGCCGTAGCGTTTCATGTGTTCTTTGGTCTCGGGCGAGACGAGCGACAGGTCGACCGACGACGCCAGGAGTTCGAGCACGAGTTTGCGGCTGAGGCGGACGCGTTCGGAGTCGGTGTGCACGACCATCTTCGGCTCGATCGGGCGCGAGCAGGCCGGGACGAGGACGCGCGAGCCTTCCACCTCGACGACGCAGACGCGGCAGACGTTGACCGGCGTCAGGTTCTCGAGGTAGCACAGGGTCGGGGTGTCTTTCTTGAGGACGCGGCAGACCTGCAAGATCGTCGCCCCCTCCGGGGCGCGCACGGTCGTGCCGTCGATCGTCAGCTCGACTTCGCGGCGCGGGGCGTGTCCGGGCCGGTCGTTCATGCGCTCCCCTTTCCGTTCACAAAAACGCCCAGCTTCTTGATGGCCGATTGCACGGCGCCCGCGGCGGTCTGGCCGAGGCCGCAGATGGAGGCGTCGCGCATCGCCTGGGCCACCTCGTCGATGAGGGCGACTTCGCCGGCGGCCGAGCCGCCGAGCGGGCGCTGCGCGGCCAGGCGGTGCAGCGCCTCTTCCTGGCGCACGGTGCCGACGCGGCACGGGACGCACTGGCCG
Source organism: Candidatus Polarisedimenticolia bacterium (assembly GCA_035260145.1). Classification (GTDB taxonomy): domain Bacteria; phylum Acidobacteriota; class Polarisedimenticolia; order Gp22-AA2; family Gp22-AA2; genus Gp22-AA3. Next base: position 3,719 of record DATFVU010000183.1, read on the forward strand.
CACGATTCGTCGCGGAAGAAGGAAGCGATGCGCAGGACGGTGTCGTTAAGGTCGACCGTGTCGTCGAATAGCATGATCACGCCCGAGCCGAGCGTGGCGCCGATGGCGCGCGTCCCCTCGAAGGTGAGCGGGACGTCGATCTCGTCTGGGGTGATGAACACGCCGGCGGCCCCGCCCAGGAGGATCGCCTGCAGCGGCCGCCCGCCGCGCACGCCCCCCGCCAGGTCGATGAGCTGCTTCAGCGTGGTGCCGAACGGGACTTCGTAGAGTCCCGGGCGGGCGGCGCATCCCGAGACGCAGAACAGCTTCGGGCCGGTCGACTGGCCCGATCCGATCGCCGCGAACGCCGGCCCGCCGTCGAGGACGATGTCGAGGACGTTGACCAGGGTCTCTACATTATTAATAGCGGTCGGCTTGCCGAACAGCCCCACCTGCACCGGGAATGGCGGTTTGTTGCGGGGCTCGCCGCGCTTCCCCTCGATCGAGTTGAACAGCGCCGTCTCCTCGCCGCAGATGTAGGCGCCGGCGCCGCGGCGGATCTCGACGTCGAAACGCATCCCCTCCCCCAGGATGTCGTCCCCCAGGAAGCCGCGGGTGCGGGCCTGCGCCGCCGCCCGGCTCAGCCGCTCGACCGCCAGAGGGTACTCGCCTCGGACATAGATGTACCCGCGCTCGCAGCCGGTGGCGCAGGCGGCGATGGTCATCGCCTCGATCACGGCGAACGGGTCCTCTTCCATCAGGACGCGGTCCTTGAAGGTGCCCGGCTCGGACTCGTCGGCGTTGCACACGAGGTAGTGCGGGCGCACCGGCTGGCGCGCCACCGCCTCCCATTTGCGCCCGGTCGGGAAGGCGGCGCCGCCACGGCCGACCAGTTTCGAATCGTTCACCTCGCGCAGCACCCCCTCCGGCCCGATGCGCAACGCCCGCCGCAGCGCCGCGTAGCCGCCGTGGGCGCGGTACTCGTTCAGGCTCTCCGGGTCGGACAGGCCGACACGCCGCAGAAGTCGCAACCCGGCGGCGCGCGGCTCGAGCGTCTGCGGCGCCGATGGGACGCCGCGCACGACGGGATGAATGCGGCGGACCCCCTCGGTCCCCGCCACCGCTTCCTCGGCGGTCACAGGCGCCAGGCTCCAGTCCCCCTTCCCCTCCCCCGCCACCTGGAACATCACGGCCGGCGCCCGCTCGCACTGTCCGAGGCAGGGGCTCTTCAGCCAAGTCGCCCGCGCCCCCTTCTTCGCCTCCCCGGGAGGGCCGAGGCGTTTCTCCAGGTCGCGGCAGAGTTCGAGAGCGCCGTTCACCCGGCAGGCGATGTCGTCGCACACGTGCACGACCGTCTTCGGGCGCGGCTCGAGGGAGAGCAGGTGGTAGAACGCCGCGACGCCGTACGCCTCGGCGGGCGGGACCATCAGGCGCTGGCAGATGTAGTTGAGCGAGCCCTCGCTGATCCAGCCGATGCGCCCCTGGATGGCGTGCAGCGCCGGCAGCAGCAGGTGGCGGCGCTCGTCGGCGTCGGCTTGGCCGCTGCGCGCCACCTGCGCCTCGGGGCCGGAGCGCCTCTCACCCCCCTCCCATCCCGAGGCCGGAGGGCCGAGCGCCGCGTCGACCGCGGCGCGCTCTTCGGGCGTGGGGTTGGCCCCGGGGATGAGGTGTAGATCCATGTGGCCTCGCAGAATACCGAATGCGGCGGGGGCGTGTCCAGACGAGGGCCGCCGGCCGCCGAGCCCGGGTGCCTTATAATCCCGGTCTCGCTGCGAGACGAACAGCATGGAGACGCCGATGGGCACCAATCAATACGACGCGATCGTGGTGGGGGCGCGTTGCGCCGGGTCTCCGACCGCGATGCTCCTGGCCCGGCAGGGCTATAAGGTCCTGCTGGTCGACAAGGCGACCTTCCCGAGCGACACCATCTCGACGCACCTCATCCATCCCCCCGGCGTGGCGGCGCTCAAGCGGTGGGGGCTGCTCGACAGAGTCGTGGCGACCGGCTGCCCGCCGATCGACACCTACGCGGTCGACTTCGGGCCGATCGTCCTCAGTGGATCGCCCGCGAGCGACGAGGGGCCGGTCGCCTACGCGCCGCGCCGCACCGTGCTCGACAAGCTTCTGGTGGACGCCGCCTCCGAGGCGGGAGCCGAGGTGCGGGAGGGGTTCGCCGTCGAAGAGGTTCTCCGCGATGGGGACCGCGTCACCGGCATCCGCGGCAGGGGCCAGGGGGGCGCAGCCGTCACGGAGCGGGCCCGCATCGTGATCGGAGCCGACGGGCTCCATTCGGCGGTCGCGAAGGCGGTGCGGCCCGAGCAGTACCACGAAAAGCCGCAGCTTCTGGCGGCGTACTACTCCTACTGGAGCGGGCTGCCGATGGAAGGGCGGTTCGAGACGTACGTCCGGCCGAGGCGGGGATTCGCCGCGTGGCCGACCAATGACGGCCTGACCCTGATCGTCGCCGGATGGCCGTTCGCGGAGTTCGACGCGAACAGGAAGGACATCGAAGGAAACTACCTCAGGACGCTCGACACGGTCCCCGCCTTCGCCGCGCGGGTCCGCGCCGCCAGGCGTGAAGAGCGCTTCGCCGGCACGCCCGTGCCGAACTTCTTCCGGAAGCCGTTCGGTCCCGGCTGGGCTCTGGTCGGGGATGCCGGCTACAACAAGGACTTCATCACCGCGTTCGGGATCACCGACGCCTTCCTCAGCGTCGAGCTCTGCGTCGCCGCGCTGCACGCGGTCTTTTCCGGCGGGCGCCCCTTCGACGCCGAGATGGGCCGCTACCAGTCGAGGCGCGACGAGCACGCGCTCCCGAGATTCGAGTTCACCACCCAGCTCGCGACCCTCGAGCCCCCGCCGCCCGAGCTGGTGCAGATCCTGAGCGCCGCGCAAGGCAACCAGGACGCGATGGACGCCTTCGCGCGCGTCAACGCGGCGGTGATGTCGCCGGCGGACTTCTTCTCCAAAGAGAACGTCGAGCGCATTTTCGCAAAGGCCCGCGGCTAGGCGGCGTCGGTTGGCCTCGCAAGCGATGCGCCCCAGCGAACCGATGTCCAACGACCCCATGTCCAGCGAGCCGCTGACCAGCGACCCCAGGGTCGCCAGCTTCGCGGCGCTCGACAAGGGCGACCTCCCCAGAGTCGGGGGGAAGGGCGCAAACCTGGCCGAGCTGACCCAGGCCGGCTTCCCGGTCCCGCCCGGCTTCTGCGTCACGACGCAGGCCTTCAGGGAATTCCTGAGCGGCGCGGGCGACCTGACGGAGTTGTTCGCCCGCCTCGCCGCTCTCAACCCTGAAGACACCGAAGCGGTGCGCCGCCTGGGCGAGGAGATGCGCTCCCGCCTTCGCCAGGCGCCCATCCCGGACGACGTGGCGCGCCCGGTCGAGGCCGCCTGGAGGGACGCCGGAACCGAGCACGCCTACGCCGTCCGCTCGAGCGCGACGGCGGAGGATCTCCCGGGCGCGTCGTTCGCCGGTCAACAAGATACCTACCTCAACGTGCGGGGCAAGGAGGCCCTCCTGGAAAAGGTCCGCGACTGCTGGGTCTCCCTGTTCACCGATCGCGCCATCACCTACCGCGCCAAGAACGGCTTCGATCATCGCCGGGTCTTCCTGAGCGTGGTGGTGCAAAGGATGGTGTCGCCCGAGGTCTCGGGGATCCTGTTCACCGCCGATCCGATCGACGGCCGGCGGCACATCGTCTCGATCGACGCCGGCTTCGGCCTGGGCGAGGCCCTAGTCTCCGGACTGGTCTCCGCCGATCTCTACAAGGTCGACAAGCGTACCAACCAGCTCATAGAAAGGAAGATCGCCACAAAGACCCTGGCCATCCTCCCCTTGCCCGGAGGCGGCACGCGCCAGGAGGACCTCCCGCCGGAGCGCCAGACGGCCCCCTCCCTGTCGGACGAGCACGTCAGAGAGCTCGCGAGTCTCGGCGCCCGGATCGAGGCGCACTACGGAACGCCCCAGGACATCGAGTGGTGCATCGAGGCCGGCAGGGTCTTCGTCGTCCAGAGCCGCCCGATCACGACTCTCTTCCCCCTGCCCGAGCCGAAGCCCCCGGGAGAGGACGTGAGGGTCTTCATGTCGTTCGGCCACGTGCAGGTGATGACCGACGCCCTCATGCCTTATTCCCGCTCTCTCTGGAGGCGCCTCTTCCCCTTCGGCCGCGACGAGACCGGGACCAGCCGGGCGTTGCTCGGCGCCGGAGGGCGGCTCTACATCGACCCGAGCGATCTGCTGCGGGTCGATCCTTTCGGGAAGGTGATCCCCGCGATCCTGACCGCGGCCGACGCGCTCATGGCCGACGCCGTCAAGGAGGTCGTCTCACGCAAAGAGTTCGGCTACGGGACGGGTTCGAGATGGAGAGCGCTCCGAGGGGCGCTGCCTTTCGTCGGGCCGCTCCTCTCGAAGGCCATGTGGCATCTGTGGCTCGCCTCGCCGGAGGGAAACACCACGCGCGCCCTGGCCTGGATGGATGCGACCCTCCGGAAGGACCGCGCGGAGATCGAGGCGGCCTCCCCGGGAGCCCGGCGTTACGACGTCGCCTGTTCGCTGGCCAGCGGGATTTTCCTGGAGGTCTTCCCCCGCATCGTCCCGATCCTGCTCTCCGGCGTCCTCTCGCAGGTGCTCTTGAGGAAGCTCCTGCGGGGACGAGGGGTCGATCGAGAGCTCACCGCTTTCGCGCAGGGGCTGGACGGTAACGTCACGACGGAAATGGATCTGGAGCTGGGGGACCTCGCCGATCTCGCCCGGGGACACCCCGCGGTGGTGTCTCATCTCAAGAGCGCGGATGTCCGGAAGGCCCTCGACAGCGTGCGCGCGGTCGAGGGTGGGGAGGCGTTCTATCAGGCGATGCAGGGCTTCCTGCGAAAGTACGGGATGCGCGCCGGCTCCGAGATCGACATCACCCGGCCGCGCTGGAGCGATGATCCCACACCGCTCATGGCGATTCTGGTCGGCAACCTGTCTCGCGAGGAGCGTGGCACCCACCGCGCGCATCACGCCCGGCTGAAACAGCAGGGCCTCGAGGCCGCGGAGCGGCTGCTTCGGGCCGCCTCTGTTCTGAAGCGGCCGCTGGTGCGCCGGCTCATCCGGGTGGGCCGCAATAACCTCGCCATCAGGGAGCACCCGAAGTTCATGCTGATCCAGGTGCTCGGCCTGATCAGGCACGCCACGCTCGAGTGCGCCGAGATTCTGGTGCAGCAGGGCCACATCAGCGCCAGGGACGACGTTTTCTTCCTCACCGTCGAGGAACTGCGAGGCGCGATGCGCGGCGGGGATGCGATCCGTGGTGGGGATGCGGTGCGTGGTGGAGATGCGGTGCGCGGCGGGGGTCCGGCTCTAAATGACATCATCGCGGCCCGCAGGGAGGAGCATCAGCGCTATCAGAAGCTCAGCCCGCCGCGCGTCCTGACAAGCGAAGGGGAGATCGTCACGAAGAAGCACAGCCAGGAGAACCTGCCGCAGAACGCGCTGGCCGGGAGTGCTGCGTCCCCCGGGGTCGTCGAGGGTGTAGCCAGGGTCGTGTTCGACCCGTCGACCGCCGTTCTGCATGCCGGTGAGATTCTGGTGGCGCCGTTCACCGATCCCGGCTGGACTCCCCTGTTCATCAACGCCCGGGGGCTGGTGATGGAGGTCGGCGGTCTGATGACCCACGGCTCCGTGGTCGCCCGCGAGTACGGGATCCCGGCGGTCGTCTGCGTCCTGGACGCCACGAAGAAGATTCAGACCGGACAGCAGATTCGCGTGAACGGAGACGAAGGGTACGTCGAGATCGTGGACACCGCCAGGGGCGCGACCGCTTCTGCGTGACGCGTCAGTCCACAGACGTCGTCATGTCGATGAGTGTTGTGACGGTGCGCCAGTTGCGGGCGGTTGCTGCGACGCCGAGCAGTTTCTCGGCCCCCTTCGCCAGCTTCGACGTGCCGAACCCCTGTGGCGTGTGCAGGTAGAAGAACCGCCCCTTCAACGCGAAGCGCTCGCTCGGCGCCCGGAGACGCTCCAGCCCGTCCGTGTCCGGGCCGGACGGAGATGCTGCGAGGAAGAAGACGTGCACGCTCTTGTGATCCGCGCGCGCCTCGGGGAAGGGATTGCCGGCCGCCGCCTTCTCGAGATCGTCGCTCGTGAGAGCCAAAACGCGCGGAGCGAAGCCGTGCTTTTTCTCGACCACCGCGGTCAGGCGTTTCTCGATATCTCCGGGATCTTTCAGCGCGCTGCGGAAGACGACGTTGCCGCTCGCGATATAGGTCCGCACGTCGCGGCAGCCGTTCTTCTCCATGAGCGTCTTGAGATCCTTCATGGGGAGCATGTTGTTCCCCGTGACGTTGATGCCGCGGAACAGGGCGATCCAGGTTCTCATGTCACTGGGACCATTCACGGGGACTCTTCGGCCCCCTGGCCTTGCGGGGTCAGCGACGGCCCGCGCCGACCGGGACGCGGCTTTTCTCGCGCGCCCTGGCCCGCGCGCCATCCCGCTCGCCAACCCGCGCGCCCCTCTTCCTCCGCGATTTCTCGCCGCCACGTCCGTTCAGCCGCTCGATGCGGATCGCCGTCGCCTTGAACTCGGCGGTGCCGGACTTGGGGTCGGTGGCGTCGATGGTAAGAAGATTGGTCGCGACGTCGTCCTGGAAGTGCAGGGTCATGAATGCGAGGCCGGGGCGCAATCCGTGATCGACGCGCACCGGCGCCTCGATCCGGCCGCGGCGTGACACGACGCGTACGCGCTCCCCTTCGCTCAGCCCGTAGCGCTCGACGTCCTCCGGCGCCAGGTCGAGCGATTCGCCGCGCCGCAGCGGCGAGGC
>DATFVU010000184.1:0-4827 GCA_035260145.1 Candidatus Polarisedimenticolia bacterium
CGCCCTGTTCACGGAGATCGTCGCGCGCTCCCGGTATGGCGTGGACCTGCACACGGCGAGCCTGGGGCGCACGAACCTGCCCCACGTCCGCGCGGATATGGCCAGCCGTGGCGTGCGCAAGCTGGCGAGGGCCTTCGGAACCGAGATCATCATCGATTCGCCGGGGCCGCCCCGGACCCTCCGGCACGCCGCCACCGCCGCGGGGGTGGCGACGATCATCTTCGAGGCGGGGGAGACCTTTCGATTCCAGCAGAACATGGTGGCGCGGGGCGTGGCGGGCGTGCGCAGCGTCCTCGCGGCTCTCGGCATGACCGCCGATCAGCCCAAGGAACCGCGCTTTCGCGTCATCGTTAAGGTGTCGGAGTGGGTGCGCTCGGTCAAGGGGGGCATCGCCGACATCCTGGTGCGCCCGGGGGAGATCATCTACGTGGGGGAGGAGATCGCCTCGATCACCAACCCGTTCGGCCGCGAGGTGTCGATGGTCCGCTCCCCCATGACCGGCCTCATCATCGGCATCACCACCATGCCGATGGTGAATCCCGGCGACGCCATCTGCCACATCGCCAAGCTGGAGAAGACGCTGGCGACCGTTGAGACGTTCTGCGTCACCGACTCGCGCGGCAAGAAGATGCTCCTGGCCTAGACGGGAGGGGATCCATGGGCTCGATCCGGGTGCTGGAAGCGAACGTGGCCAACCAGATCGCCGCGGGGGAGGTGGTGGAGCGGCCGGCGTCGGTCGTGAAGGAGCTCCTCGAGAATTCCCTCGATGCCGGCGCCGCCCGCGTGGAGATCGCGGTGGTCGGCGGCGGCGCCGAGCTCATCCGCGTGGCCGACGATGGCGCCGGCATGGAGCGCGACGACGCGCAGCTGGCGTTCGAGAGGCACGCCACCAGCAAGATCCGCGGCGCCACGGACCTCCGGGCGATCCACACCTACGGATTCAGGGGCGAGGCCCTTCCATCGATCGCCTCCGTGTCGGGAGTCACGCTGACGACATCGACGGGAGGCGTGACGGGAACGCGGGTGCGGCTGCGCTCGGGGAAGGTCCTGGGGGTGGAGCCGGCGCCGCACCCTCGCGGCACGACCGTCGAGGTCGAGGGGCTGTTCCACAACGCCCCGGCGCGCCGCAAGTTCCTGCGCTCCGCCGCCACCGAGACGGGGCACATCGCGATGATCGTGACCCGCGTCGCGGCCGCGCATCCGGGGATCGCCTTCGTCCTCCAGAGCGGCGGTCGCGATCTGTCGCGTCTTCCCCCCGCCGCCGACTACCGCGAGAGGGTCGCCCAAATCGTGGGCCGGGACGACGCCCGGTCGCTCGTGCCGATCGAAAGGCGTGCGGGCGGACTGCGGGTCGTCGGGCTCGCCTCCGAGCCGGCGCTACATCGCTCCACGTCGGCGGACGAGCACCTGTTCGTCAATGGCCGACCGATCCGCGATCGGCGAATCCTCCATGCCGTGCAGGCCGCCTACGCCACGCTCCTGCCGCGCGGGCGCTATCCGGTCGTCTATCTCTTCCTCGAGATGCCGCCCGAGGAGGTGGACGTCAATGTTCATCCCGCCAAGGCGGAGGTGCGCTTCCTGCACCCGGCGGCGGTGCACGACCTGGTTCGCCAGGCGCTCCTCGAGGGGATGGGCGTGAGCCGTCCGTTCTATCGCCTCGGCACCCCTGCGCCGGGCGTCGCCGAGCCGGATCCTGCGAGGCCTTCCGTCGCCCCTCATCCGGTTTCGGGCCCACGCCCGCCTGGAGCCGGAGGGGATCCGATCGAAGTCATCGGGTCGACCGGGCGCTCCTCGATACCGCCGCGCGTCGACGAGCCCGCCCGCCAGGCCGCTTCGGCCGCCCTCTTTGACGCCGTCTCGCTGGCACCCCTGGCCCAATTCCGCGATTCCTACATCCTCGCCGCAGCACCCGACGGCCTGGTGATCGTCGATCAGCACGCCGCCCACGAGCGAGTGCTCTACGAGCGATTGATGGCCCAGAGCCGGGACGGTCGCATCGCCGTCCAGAGACTGCTCTTTCCGGTGACCGTCGAAGTGCCCCCCGCGGAGCGCCAGGCCTTCGAAGGGGCGCGGCAGGATCTGGCGGAGTTCGGCTTCTCGGTGGCCCCCTTCGGGGAGAACACCCTCGTGGTGGACGCGATTCCGGCCCTCGTGCCCGCCGGGACAGCGGCCCGCCTGCTGCGCGAGCTCCTGGGAGAGATCCTCGAGTGGCGGCGCGCGGAGGGGGTGGAGAGACTCAGGCACCGCCTGGTGGCGACCGCCGCCTGCCACGCCGCCGTCACCGCCAACCATCCTCTCGACACCCCCCGCATGCGAGCCATCGTCGCCGACCTCCTGGGAACCGACATGCCCATGACCTGCCCGCACGGTCGTCCCGTCCTTCTGCGTCTCACCCTCGACGAGATCGAGAGGGAATTTCATCGGAAGTAGTTGCATCGGCAGGCAGTTGAACATTGCCGACAGGGGGGCCTCGCCGTATAATCCCGGTGCGCCATGCCTTGGCCAAAGTCTCAAAGAAGAGTCGGCTCGCGGGTCCTGCCCGGCCTTGCAGCGCTCGGTCTTTGCGTTGGAGCGGCTCACGCCGACGTGGCGCTCCTCAAGAACGGGCGGTCCCTTTCGGTGACCAGCTATCGAATGGAAGGGGATCAGATCCTCCTGGTGATCGAGGGGGGCGGGCAGATCGCCCTGCCGAACGTGCAGGTGGTGGCCATCCGGCGCGACCAGCCGGGAGCGCAGCCACCCGCCGAGACCCCGGCCGACGCCGCGCCCGAGAAGGTGACGCTGGAGGCGCCGCAACCCGTCCCTCCGGCCGGGATCTCCGCGCCACCGAACGCCGAAGGCCCGATCGCGATCGAGCCCAAAGACGTCTTCGATCGGGAGGCTCTGCGCGGCCTGGCGAAGCGCATTGCGCGGAAGCACGCGGTCGACGAGGCGCTCGTCCTGGCGGTCATCGAGGTGGAGTCGCGCTACGATACCTTCGCGGTCTCGCCGCGGGGTGCCATGGGGCTCATGCAGCTGATGCCCGAGACGGCGGCCCGATTCGCGGTGCGCAACACCTTCAACCCCGTGGAGAACGTGGACGGGGGCGTGCGCTACCTCAAGGAGTTGCTCGAGCGGTACAGCGGTCAGGTGCGGCTGGCCCTAGCCGCCTACAACGCCGGCGAAAAGGCGGTCGACCAGTTCAAGGGCATCCCTCCGTTCCGCGAGACGCAGATGTACGTCGGCCGCGTTCTCGGAGCGCTTCCCCGGTAAGTCGTCCCTCACGGGCGGCAACGCGCCTGCGACGGTGCGCCCCGCCGAAGCTCCAGAAGCCCCCGCTCGGCCGAGCGGAACTTCTTGACCTCGCTGGCGGTGCGGAAGTGTTTCTCCGCCGCCTCGCGATGACCCAGGGCATTCTGCGCCAGGCCGCGATAGAGCTCGATCCATCCGGCCATCCAGGCGGGGGGATCCGAGGCCCGCTCGAGGGCCAGGGAGAGTTCACGGTCCGCCGCCGCGAACTGCCCCTGCTCGAAGCGCAATCGCCCCAAAAGGAATCGCGGCAGCGGGTCCTGCGGATACGCCTCCGCGGCCGTGGCGAGCAGGGTGGAGGCCTCGCCGTCCCGCCCGTCGTCCTGTGCGGCGAGAGCGGCCCCCACCCGGGCGGCCAGGGCCGAATCGGAGCGGGTCTTCGCTGCGGCGACGGGGTCCGCATCGGATTGTCGCAGCCCCTGTTTCTGTGAGATCTCAAGGACGATCCGCTCGAACGTGTGCCGCTCGCGCGCCGGCAGGGTCGAGGGATCGCCCACTTCGCGCAGGGTCACTGCGGCGCGATCCAGACGCCAGTCGGCGCTGAGGGCCTCGGCCAGGTAGACTTTGAGAATGCGGCGCTGATCGACCCGCTCCGCATCGTCGCCGGCCATGCCGGCGAGCGCCTGGTGCAGCGCCTGAATCGCCTCACCGTAGTATCCCAGGCGTATCTTCAGCCCGCCGATCGAGCCGAGCATCAGAGGCGACTTCGGGTGCTTCTCGAGCGCCCTGGTCAGGTGGGCGAGCGCATCACCGTAGCACTGCTCGTCGCGACTGCCGCAGATGATCGCCAGGAGCAGTCGGGCGTCGGTGCTGAAATAAGCGTCGGAAGAGGCCAGATCCTTCAACTGCCGGAGTCCGAGGTCGGCGTCCCCTTTGGGCATGAACAGCAGGCCGCGCGCCAGGCCGGGGATCTTCTCGGTGAAGTAGTTGTACGCGCCGAGGCCGAACAGGACGTCGGGGTTCGAGGCATCGATCCGCAGGGCCGCGTCGAGATTCTTCTTGCCGCGGCGCGCCTCCTGGCTGGCCTTGAAGAAGTTGCGGCGGTTTCCTTCCACCTGGGAGCGCAGGATGTGTGCCGTTCCGACGCAGGTCAGGACGCGCCGGTCGTCCGGTGCGGTCTCGAGCAGGCGGTCACCCGCCTGAACGACCTGCTCGATCGCCTCGAGGAACGGGCCGTCCAGGCTGCGATCGGATCGATCTTGAAGCGTTCGCCACCAGTAGGAGAAGGCGATGAACAGAGGCGGCGCCGGATCTCCCGGCGCGGCCCGACCCGCCGCCCGGAAGGATGCCTCCGCCTTGCCGTAGAGTCCGTCGTGCAGATCGTCGAGCCCGGTCCGAATCAGGCCGTCGGCGGCGGGGGGCAGCGAAGAGGTCATCGCGCGAGCGGGCACGGCGGCGGCCAGGAGCGCCGCGGTCAGAAGCGCGCAGCCCGCGATTCCGGACGTCCCGCGTGCGGCGAAGTGATGCGCGCGTCGTGGCTTCACGGCGCATTCACTATAGCATGCGGCAAGGACCCCTTCCGGCCGGCCGGGTCGCACC
>DATFVU010000185.1:0-10405 GCA_035260145.1 Candidatus Polarisedimenticolia bacterium
CTATAGGAAGACGATGGCGACCGAAAAGGCGGCGCATCCTAGCACACGATTTTTCGGACTGTCAACGTGCGGGGTGCTTAAGATCGGCCTTTCCTGCGGGTTACGCGCAGCGACATCGGTCGCGCGAAGGCTTATGTGCTATTCTTTTTGCGCCAACCCTATTTCGATGCAAAGAGCGCGAGGGGGGCGCTGCATTGCGGGACGTCGCCAGGTCCGAACCCACATTCCGCAGGCGGCTCCTGTTCGCCTCTATCCTCTTTATCTCTCTCCTCGTCGCCGATCTGATGGTGATCGGCCACCTGGCCTTCACCGACCTGAGCTACGGAGTCATCGACCACGCCCTGCGGGCCTCGCTCAAATCCCTCGAGACGCGCTACGCGGGGGCCCTCGTCCCCGACGCGGACCAGTCCGAGCCGCCCCCACTGCCGGTCGAGCCCTGCCCGGCGGGGGACCCGCAGTCGATGTCGCTCGCGCGTCCGTGCCCCGCGAGGACCCCCTCGCAGAGCCTCGAGCCGCGCGTCTTCCACGATGTCCAGTTCCGATGGCAACGGATCCTGGCGCGGCCCGACGGAACCGTCATGCGCGTCGACATCGAGCAGGGAGAGCACCAGATGTCCGGCGCCCTGTCGGTCCCGCCGCTGGCCGGCCACCGGGCGAGCGAAGAAGAATGGCAGGTGGGCGGGAAACCCCAGAAGGTCATCGCGCTCGGACATCCGACCGACACGACCGTCGCCAACGCGCGCGAGGTCGGCGTCCCGAGCGACATGATCGACGACGAGATCAGGCTGCTGCGCCACGACCTGCAGCTGAAGCTGTGGATGGGGGCCCTGTTCGCGGTGCTGGTCCTGCTGGCCGCGTTTCTGTACGTCCTCCGCCTCCTGCACCGGACGCGTCTCCTGGAGGCGCAGGCCCAGATGGACGATCGCCTGGCGTTCGTGGGCGCCCTGGCCGCCGGACTGGCGCACGAGATCCGCAATCCCCTCAACGTTCTCAGCATGAACCTGCAAATGCTGGAGGAGGAGCTGACCGGCGGCGGCTCGGGTGAGGCGGGGGACACGAAGCTGTTCCTGGCGGCCCTGCAGGGGGAGATCCGTCGCCTCAGCAACCTGGTCAACAACTTTCTGACTTACGCCCGTCCCCACCAGGCGCGATTCGAAAGCAAGGACCTCAACGTCATCCTGCGCGACCTGTGCGTGTTCCTGCGCCCGGAGTTCGAGAGCCGCAAGATCGAGCTGAAGCAGGATCTGTCTCCGTATCTGCCCCCTGTCGACCTGGACGAGGGACTCATCCGCCAGGCGGTGATGAACATTCTGATGAACGCGCTCCAGGTCCTCAAGGAGCGCGGCAGCGTCGTGATCGCGAGCCGCGTGGGACCGCAGGGCGAGGCGATCGTGACGATCGAGGACGACGGACCGGGAATCAGGCCGGAGGACCGCGAGCGCATTTTCGAGGTCTTCTACTCGAACCGTGGCGGCGGCACCGGCCTCGGCCTGCCGATCGCCGCCCGGATCATGCAGGCGCACGGTGGCACGATCGCGGTGCAGTGCGAGGCGGGGAAGGGGGCGCGCTTCATCCTGACGCTGCCGCGCCGTCATGCCGCGGCGGCGGGCGGGGCGCTCGCCGCCGGCCGCGGCCGGGTCACCGAAGCGTTATGAGGGCGCTCCCGCCATGAAGGAGGCGGTTCGGCCCGACGGGCGGCGGCCGGGGCGCGAGGCGGCCGCGGCGCGCGCGGAGGATCTGCGGCGGCGGATCTGGCACCACCGCAAACGCTACTACGCCGACAGCGATCCCGAGATCTCCGACGCCGAATACGACCTCCTGGAGCGGGAGCTTCTCCAGATCGAGGCGGACTACCCGGATCTGACGACGGCGGACTCGCCGACCCAGCGCGTCGGCGCGGAGGTGACCGGCGATCTTCCGACCGTTCGGCACTCGGCGGCGATGCTCAGCCTGGACAACGCCGTTTCGTCCGAGGAGCTGCGCGAATGGCACGACAGGCTCCTGCGCGTCCTCGACAGGAGCGAGGTGCCCCTCGCGGCCGAGCTCAAGATCGACGGAGTGTCGGTGTCCCTGATCTACGAGAACGGTTCGCTGGCGCGGGCTGTGTCGCGCGGCGACGGTGTCGTGGGCGAGGAGGTGACGGTGAACGTGCGCACGATTCCGTCCGTGCCGCTGCGCCTCCTCAGGCCGATCCCCTTCCTGGAGGCCCGCGGCGAGGTGTACTACCCGATCGCGGCCTTTCGCGACATGAACCGCAAGCGCGAGGAGGCGGGGGAGCCGCCGTTCGCCAACCCGCGCAACGCCGCGGCCGGAACGATCCGCATGCTCGATCCGCGTGTGACCGCGCGGCGCCCGCTCGACATGCTGGTCTGGAGCCTGATGCGCCTGACGGGGGCGCCGGCGCCGGCCCGGCACTCCGACGGTCTCGACTTCCTGGCGGACCTGGGCTTCCGCGTGAACCCGACGCGGCGCTGCGCCGGGCTCGAGGAGGTGGAAGCCTGCTATCGCGAATGGCAGGAGCAGCGCGATTCCCTGCCGTTCGAGGTGGACGGCTGCGTCGTCAAGGTCGACGACGTCTCGCTCCAGGAGCTGGCCGGCTCCACGAGCCGCGCGCCGCGCTGGGCCGTGGCCTGGAAGTTCCCGGCGCGGCAGGCCACGACCGTGGTGAAGGCCATCGAAGTGAACGTGACGCGCTCCGGGGCTCTCACACCCGTGGCGATCCTGGAGCCGGTGGACATCGGCGGCGCCACGATCTCGCGCTCCACCCTGCACAACGAGGCCGAGCTCGAGCGCAAGGACGTGCGCATCGGCGACCGCGTGCTCGTCGAGAGGGGCGGCGACGTCATCCCGAAGATCGTCAAGGTGATCCTGGAGGCGCGCCCGCCCGGAACCCGGCCGTTCGAGATGCCGCGAGTCTGTCCCGTGTGCGGTGCCATGGCCCCGCGCCCGGAGGGGGAGGTGTTCGCCCGCTGCGTCAACGCCTCGTGCCCGGCGCGCCTCAGGGAGTCGATTCGGCACTTCGCGCAGCGCGAGGCGATGAACATCGAGGGGCTGGGAGAAGCGCTGGTTCTCCAGCTCGTGGACCGCGGTCTGGTGAAGGACCTCGCCGACATCTACGGCCTCTCCGCGTCGAACCTGGCGGAGCTCGAGCGTATGGGCCGGAAATCGGCGGACAACCTCGTGCGCGAGATCGAGAAGAGCAAGGAGGCACCGCTCGAGCGCGTCATCTACGCCCTGGGCATCCGGTTCATCGGGGAGCGCACGGCCGAGCTCCTGACGGAGGCCTTCCCGGACATGGAACGCCTGATGAACGCGTCCCGGGACGATCTGATGGCGGTGTTCGAGGTCGGGCCCAGGGTCGCCGATGCGATAAGGCTGTTTTTCGCGCAGGAGGAGAACCGGACGCTCATCGCGAGGCTCGAGAGGGCGGGCGTCAACATGAAGGCGGCGCCGCGCGTCGCCCGGACCGGGGGTCCGTTCTCCGGAAAGAGCGTGGTCGTGACCGGAACCATCGAGGGGTTGTCGCGCGACGCCGTCAAGGGAATGCTGCGTCGCCAGGGGGCGCGCGTGGTCGAGTCGATCTCGAAGAAGACCGACGTCCTCATCAGCGGAGAGGACGCCGGGTCGAAGCTCGCGAAGGCCCGCGCCCTGGGGATCCGGGTGATGGAAGCGAAGGAGTTTCTCGAGCTGGTCGGGGACTCGAAATGACCATCGGCGGGGGCGGATGATGGCACAGAGCAAGGGTCACGTGGTCGTCATCGACGACGACGAAGGAAACCGGCGGGGCATCGAGATGGCGCTCCGCAAGGACGGCTACGACGTGGTCGCCTTCGCTTCGGGCCCCCAGGCCATCGACTACCTGAAGGGCGGCGGGACGGACCTCCTCGTGACCGATCTCAAGATGCCCGGGATGGACGGCCTCGCGGTGCTGAAGGGGGCCAAGTCGATCGAGCCGGGGCTGGCCGTGCTGGTGATCACCGGCTTCGGATCCGTCGAATCCGCGGTCGACGCCATGAAGCAGGGGGCCGACGATTACCTCCAGAAGCCGGTCAATCTGGTCGAGCTGCGCAAACGGGTGGCGGCCGCCGTCGAGAAGCGCCGCCTGGCGCAGGAGGTGCGCCAGCTCAAGGAGCGTCTGGAGGAGAAGTTTTCCTTTGGGACGATCGTCGGCGGCTCGCAGGCGATGCAGCAGGTGCTGCACCAGCTCGCGCTGGTGGCGCCGACGCGCTCGAGCGTCCTGATCGTCGGCGAGAGCGGCACGGGCAAGGAGCTGATCGCCAACGCCCTGCACCAGAACTCCCCCCGCAAGGAGTTCCGCTTCCTGCCGATCAATTGCGCCGCCATTCCGAGCGAGATCCTGGAGAGCGAGCTGTTCGGTCACGAGCGCGGCGCCTTCACCGGGGCGGTCCAGCGCAAGCAGGGGAAGTTCGAGCTGGCCGACCGGGGCACGCTGTTCCTGGACGAGATCAGCGAGATGCCGCTGACGCTGCAGGCCAAGCTTCTGCGCGTCCTGGAGGATCGCTCGTTCATGCGCGTCGGCGGCACCGAGACCATCACCGTGGATGTCCGGATCATCGCGGCGACGAATGCCGATCTCGAGGCGCGGGTGGCGGCCGGCTCGTTCCGCAGCGACGTCTACTACCGGCTGAAGGTCGTGACGATCGTCGTGCCGCCGCTGCGCGAGCGACGCGACGACATTCCGCTTTTGGCGCATCGCTTCTTCGACATGTTCAAGCGTGAGAACGGCCGGGAGCTCCTGACCATGGCTCCCGAGGTCGTGGAGGCGCTGACCCAGGCGCGCTGGGAGGGGAACGTCCGCGAGCTGCGCAATCTGCTCGAAAGCCTCGTGGTCCTGGCGGACGCCGACACGAAGGTCCTGACCGTCGAGAATCTTCCCGAGCAGTACCGATCGCCCCACGCAGCCGCCCCGTCCTCTGCCGCGGCGCCGTCGGGGGCGGCCCGGCGCATGGAGGACATAGAGAAGGAGGCGATCCTGAGGACCCTCCAGGAAACGGGAGGGAACCGGACACGGGCCGCCGAGATCCTCGGGATCGGGCTGCGGACCCTGCAGCGCAAGCTGAGAGAATACGGTCAGTCGACCGGGGAATCGCCCGCGGCCGTGGAGGACAGGGCGGCCTCGGAGGATTGAGCGCGCGGCCCGGTCCTGCCCTCCCGCCGCGCCTGCGAAGCGCCAAATTGGCGCATCGGGAAGCGGCACGCGCCACCGTCGTTCCGCGGGCGCGGCCGCGGGTCGTCCCCCTCCGAATCGACGGGCGCCGGACATCGACGTAAGCGATGGCGCCGCAGGAGATAGGTCCATCACGCCGGTGCCGGGCGCCGGGGCGGCCCCGTGGCACACCTCTTGCTCCGTCCTCGGATGCAATGGCCAAGACGATCCTGGTGGTTGATGATGATCTCTCCGTCCTGGAATCCTATGGACGCCTGCTCCGCCGCATGGGGCACCGCGTCCTCCTGTCGGACGATTCGGAGAGCGTGAGGATCGACTCGGACAGCCTGGCGGGAGTCGACCTTCTCATTCTTGACGAACACATGCCTCGGACGAGCGGTCTGACTCTTCTCGAGAGCCTGCGCAATCGCGCGGGAGCGGGCCCCGCGGACGGGCCGGATCGGCCGGCCGTGATTCTGATCAGCGCCCTTTTGAGCGACGATCTCAGGCGGCGGGCGGCCCGGCTCGGCGTCGCGGAGATCATCGAGAAGCCCGTCGACCCGAACCACCTCACCACCTGCGTGCGCCGAGCGTTGGAAGGGCTGTCCCTCCCGCCCGCGGCCGAGGGGCGGAGGCCGGCATGAGTGAAGGGCGACCCGCGCATTCCCGAATCCTTGACGGAGGATCGGGGCGGGCCTATACTGATTTTCTCAAGGAGATGATGTCGATGACGAAAAGCGGGCAACCGGTCGCGCTTGCGTTGATAGCGGCGGCCTCGATGATCTTCGGAATGGTCGTGGCGGGCGGCCTCAACATGACGACCCCCGGGCGGGCCGCCGGCGTCGGGACGGATGATCGTCCCCTGCACGCCGCCGCCAGCGCGCAACTGGCCGCCGGGCGCTCGACGCCCGTGGGGGCGCCGCCGTCCTTCGCCGATATCGCCGAGAAGGTCAACCCGGCGGTCGTCAGCATCACCTCCACCGAGACGGTGAAGCCGAAGGGCGGGAAGGGGCGCGCCCCGTTCCACGGCGATCCGTTCGAGTTCTTCTTCGGTCCCGAGCAGAGGCGCCGATTCTCGCCGGAGCAGCAGGAGGAGCCCCGGCTCGAGGTCAGCGGCGGCTCGGGCTTTCTGATCAACGAGGACGGATACATCCTGACCAACTATCACGTCGTGGAGGACGCGAGCAAGATCAAGGTGAACCTTACCGGCGACCGGCACGATTACGCGGCCGACGTGGTGGGGACCGACCCCTCGACGGACATCGCCCTGATCAAGATCAAGAGCGACAAGAGATTGCCCTATCTGAACCTGGGCGACTCGGAGACCATGCGGGTCGGAGACTGGGTCATGGCGATCGGCAACCCGCTCAACTACGACCACACGGTGACCGTCGGGGTGGTCAGCGCCAAGGGGCGCATCCTGCGCGACCTGTCGCGCGATTTCTCCCTCGACAACTTCATTCAGACGGACGCCGCCATCAATTTCGGCAATTCCGGCGGGCCGCTGGTCAACATGCAGGGCGATGTCGTGGGAGTGAATACGGCGATCAGCAGCGTCGGGCAGGGGATCGGCTTCGCCGTTCCGATCAACGTGGCCAAGGACATCATGACCCAGCTGAAGACCAAGGGTAAGGTGTCCCGCGGTTACCTCGGCATCGAGCTCGCCGAGATCACACCGGACCTGCAGGAGGCGTTCGGCCTGTCGACAGACAAGGGGGCCCTGGTCAACTCGGTCAAGTCGGGGCTGCCCGCCGAGGAAGCCGGCGTCCGGCGCGGAGACGTCATCATCGCGGTGGATGGCCGGGCGGTGGAGAGCACCAGCGAGGTGGTCCGGCTCGTGTCGGCCAAGGAGCCCGGGTCCAGCGTCAAGCTGACGGTGCAGAGGAGCGGCAAGGAGGTCACGCTGACCGCCAAGCTGGCCGACCGCAGCGATCACATCGGCAAGGAGGCCGCCGCCCCCGCCCGCGGCGAGCGCAGCGAGGAGCCGAACGAGCGCAAGATGGGCATCTCGGTGGACGACGTGACGCCGGACGTCCTGGACAAGCTCGATCTGCCGGACGACACGAAGGGCGTTCTGGTGACCCGCGTGTCCCGGATCTCCGAGGCGTTCGAGAAGGGCGTGGGCGAGGGCGACGTCGTCCTCGAGGTGAACCGTGCTCCCGTGAAGAGCGTATCGGAGTACCGGAGGGAGCTGGGCAAGGTCAAGGAGGGAGGGCTGGTGGTGCTCTACATCATCAGCCCGTCCGGACGCACCGGCGGCGACGCGATCTCCCGCTACGTGACGCTGCGCCTGCGTGCGGCCTCGGAGGAAGGCGAATAGAAGCGCGGCCGCGAGGATCGCGGCTCTCGGGAACGAACTCGGCGGGGCCCGCGGGCCCCGCTTTTTTGATCGACGTCTTTACTTTCCCCCCCGGCGGGCTATGATTCCGGCGCGACCTGATGACGCCCGTGGTCGCTCGCACATCGGAGCCCTGTGAAAAGCAAGATCCTGGTCATCGACGACGAGGAATCGATCCGCAAGTCTCTCCGGATGGTCCTGGAGTACGAAGAATACGAGTGCGTCGAGACCGCCTCGGGTCCCGACGGGGTCGAGGCGTCCCGCCGCGAGACGCCGGACGCCATCCTCCTCGACATCAAGATGCCGGGCATGGACGGGCTGGAGGCCCTCCAGGCGATCCGCTCGAAGGACGCCCACACGCCGGTCCTGATGATCTCGGGCCACGGCGACATCCCCACGGCCATCGAGGCGGTTCACAAGGGCGCCTACGATCTGCTCGAGAAGCCCCTCGAATCGGAGCGCGTCCTCACCGCCCTGCGCAACGCCATCGAGCGCAAGAGCCTGCGGGAGGAAAACCTCCGGCTGCGGCATCAGGTTGAAGCGAGCCTGCGGATGGTGGGCGAGTCGCGGGTGACCAAGGGCGTGCGCGAGGCGGTCGCGCGGGCCGCGCCGACTCCCGCCACCGTGCTGATCACAGGGGAAAGCGGCACCGGCAAGGAGCTGGTCGCCTGGGAGGTCCACCGTAAGAGCGCGCGCGCCGAGAAGCCTTTCGTCAAGGTCAACTGCGCCGCCATTCCCGAGGAGCTGATCGAATCGGAGCTGTTCGGGCATGAGAAGGGATCGTTCACGGGCGCGACGGGCCGCCAGGTGGGCAAGTTCGCGCAGGCGGACGGCGGCACGATCTTCCTGGACGAGGTCGGCGACATGAGCCCGCGCACGCAGGCCAAGGTCCTGCGCGTGCTGGAGAACGGCGAGGTCGAGCCGGTCGGCATGGCGAAGACGATACGGGTCGACACCCGCGTCATCGCGGCGACCAACAAGGACCTGCGGGAACGCATCGACGCCGGCGCCTTCCGCGAGGATCTGTTCTTCCGGCTCAACGTCGTGCCGATCCTCTGTCCCCCCCTGCGCGAGCGCGCGGAGGACATCCCGGCGCTCATCGCGCACTTCGTCGAGACCTTCGCCGGCTCCAGCAGTTACCGGCCGAAGCAGTTCGCTCCGGGTGCCATCGAGCGCCTGGCCGCACGCCCGTGGCGCGGCAATGTGCGCGAGCTGCGCAACGCGGTGGAGCGGCTCTTGATCATGGTCGAGGGGGACACGATCGAGGCGAGCGACGTCGATGCCCTGTCGGGCGAGGCGCTCTGGTCGCAGACGGGCGTGGAGAGCAGGACCGCCGCGTCCGCTCCGCGGTCGCAGGACGCCTCCCTCGAGCCGTCCGGCGGAGCGGTCGCGGCCACGGGCGCGCCGGCGGCCGGGGCGGAGCCGGCCGCCGGCCGCGCCGCCGGCGCTCTCGACGTTCCGGATCCGTCGGCCTTCCGCACGCTGCAGGAGTACAAGGACGAGACGGAGAGGATCTTCATCCTGAGGAAGCTCAAGGAGAACCGCTGGAACATTTCCCGGACCGCTCGCGCGATCGACACGCCCAGGAGCAATCTGTACAAGAAGCTCGAGCAGTACGGCATCTCCCGGGATCAGATCCAGGAATGAGCGCTCCCGCGACGGAGGCCCTTCGGTGAGCCCTCGCCGGGAGGTGGTCGTCGTGGACGGCGTGAGAACTCCCTTCTGCAAGTCGTGGGGGGCGCTCAACGACGTTCCGGCGGATGAGCTCTGTCGCATGACCCTCTCCGAGGCGATGGCGCGCGTCGAGCTGGACCCGCGCGCCGTGGACGAGGTGATCATCGGCAACATCGCTCAGCCGGCCGAGTCCACGACCATCGCGCGCGTGGCCTCCCTGAAGGCCGGCGTGCCGCGGCGCGTGCCCGGATACGCCGTCAACCAGAACTGCGGCTCGGGGATCCAGTCCATCGTCAGCGCCTATCACCGCATCGAGTCGGGCGCCGCCGACGTGGTCCTGGCGGGCGGCGTCGAATCGATGTCGCGCATTCCCTTCCAGATGGGGCAGGCGTTCACCGATCACGTCATGCGCTTCCGTCGGGCCCGCTCGCTGCCCCAGCGCCTGGCCGCCCTTTCCCGCGTGCGCCCCGCCGACCTGCGCCCGACCGCCGCCCTCGAGATCGGCTTGCGCGACGCCATCTGCGGGCTGAACATGGGGGAGACCGCGGAGGTCTTGGCGCGGCGCTTCCGCGTCACCCGGCAGGAGCAGGACGAGTACGCCCTGGAGAGCCATCGGCGCGCCGTAGCCGGACGCGAGCGCCTGCGGCAGGAGATCATGCCGGCGTTTCCGCCGCCCCGATTCCGGCCGGTCCTGGACGACATCGGTCCCCGGGAGGATCAGACGCTCGATGCGCTGGCGCGCCTGAAGCCCGCGTTCGACAGGAAGCACGGAACGGTGACCGCGGGCAATTCCTGCATGCTGACCGACGGAGCCGCCTGCCTCGTCGTCGCGTCCGAGGAACGGGCGCGCGAGCTGGGTCTTCCGTTCTTGGGGCGCATCCGATCCTACGCGTTCGCGGGGCTCGACCCGACGGTGATGGGGCTCGGTCCGGTGTACGCGACGGCGATCGCGCTCGAGCGGGCCGGTGTTACGCTGCGGGACATCAGGCTCATCGAGATCAACGAGGCGTTCGCGGCCCAGGTGCTGGCGGTCTGCAAGGCGTTCGCGTCGGCCGAGTTCGCCAGAACGGAGCTCGGCCGGAAGGCGGCGCTGGGGGAGATCGATCGGGACATCACGAACGTCAACGGCGGCGCCATCGCTCTCGGCCACCCGGTCGGATGCTCGGGGGCGCGCCTGACGCTGACCCTGCTGAAGGAGATGGCGCGCCGGGATCTCTCGCTCGGTC
>DATFVU010000186.1:0-4599 GCA_035260145.1 Candidatus Polarisedimenticolia bacterium
GGCGCGATGGTCCAGGTGACGGTACAGCTCCCGGCGCTCGATCGGCCGGCGGGGCTCGACCTCAGGGTGGAGGCGCACGCCGCGGGGAGCGCGGCGGGTGAGGCGAGTTTTCCGTTCCTGGTCTATCCAAAAAGCACCGGAGCCGCCCTGGCCGAGCTCTTCGAGCGGGCGCACATAGCGCTCTACGATCCCGAGGGGAGCGCTTCGCCGGCCCTCACCGCCCTGGGGCTGCACGCCGAGAGGGTCGGCGTCTTCGAGGACCTGGCGCGCGACCAGCGCCGCCTGATCATCGTCGGGCCGGGCGGGTTCAGCCGGGGACGGGAGGCCCTGGGCCCGATCCTGGCCGCGCGCGCGCGCGCCGGAGCGCGTATCCTGCTGCTCGAGCAGACCTCGCTGCCCGGCACGTTCAGTGCGGATCTGCGCCTGTGGCCGGCGTTCGCGCGCTCCAACGACACCCCCTCCCTGGTCGCGGCCGGTCACCCCGTTCTGCGCGGACTCACCGCCGACGGCGCCGCCGCCTATTTCGCCGCCGGTGCTTCGACGGTGAGGCCCCTGCTGCCGCCGAGACGCGGCAACTTCCGGATCATCTCGGAGGTGCGGGCCCGCACCGGCCCGGGGTGGCAGGAGGGCGTCACGCTGCTCGAGCTGCCGATCGGATCGGGCACGCTTTTGGCGGCGCAGTCGTCGCTGTGCGCCGATTTCGCCCTTAGGCCGCAGGCGCGCCTGCTGCTCGCCAACGCGCTGGCCTATCTTCTCGGCCAGGGGCGGGGGCTCAAGAGGGCGTTCCTGTACGGCGACACGCTCGAGGATCTCCCCGGCTGCCTCGCCCGCCTGCAACCCGACGTTCCGCGGCTGCCGGACGGCTTCTCCGGCGTGGACGTTCTGCTGGTCGCGGGAGACTGGCGCGCGCCGCGGGTGGCGGCGGCCTTAAGGCTTCCTCCACCCGCTGAAGTGGCGCGCTACCTGCGCGAGGGGGGGACGGTCCTGCTTCTGAACCCGCAGCCGCTCTCGCTCGCTTATCTGAACGCAATCGTCGGGGCGCCGGTCTACTTCGACGCGGAGGGCGAGACCGATCCGCCCCCCGGCTCCTCCCTGCTCGAAGGCGTGGCCGACGATGACCTCGACCTCCTGGGAGACGGACTCAAGGCGGACTTCCGCCTGCGCTCCCTGCCCGGAGAGGTGAAGGTGGAGGCGCTGGTCATCAATCGGAGGATCGTCCAGTATCGCGTCGGCCAGGGCACACTGGTGGCGCTATCGTTGCCCGACGCCTCCGACTGCGCCGCCCCGCGCACCTCGAGCATCCTGGCGCGGCTTCTGACCAATCTCGGCGTGCCGCTTAAGGACCCGGACGGGATCGACCCGGAGACGCCGGCCCTCGACGACTGACGTCCCACCGCACCGCTTCCCCTATAATGAGCGCGCCCTTCCCCACAGCGGAGGTGTCATGGCCGCACGTGTCGCGATCAATGGATTCGGTCGGATCGGGCGGATGGTCCTGCGGGCCGCCAAGGAGAGGCGGCTCGACGTCGATTTCGTCGCCATCAACGACGTCGCCGACCTCGAGCCGCTGGGGATGGTCCTGCGCCACGATTCGATCCACGGCCGCTATCCGGGCTCGGTCGAGTGGCGCGGAACGTCCCTCATCGTCGACGGCGACGAGATTCGCGTCTTCAAGGTGGGAGACAAGCGGGCCGGCGACCCGTTCGCCTTCCCCTGGCACGACCTGAACGTCGACGTGGTCGTCGAGTCATCGGGGCAGTTCCGACGCCGGGACGAGCTGCAGCGCCACCTGGACGCGGGAGCGAAGAGGGTCGTTCTCACGGTTCCCGGCAAGGATCCCCTGGACGCGACGATCGTTCTCGGCGTGAACGACGACACCCTCCGTCCGGAGGATCGCATCATCAGCAACTCCTCCTGCACGACGAACTGCGCCGCGCCCATCGCCAAGATCCTCGAGGACGCCTACACCATCCGGAAGGGATTCCTGACGACCGTGCATGCCTACACCAATGACCAGCGTCTGTTCGACTATCCGCACAAGGACATGCGGCGCGGGCGCATGGCGGCTGTCAATATCGTCCCGACCTCGACCGGCGCGGCGCGGGCGCTCGGCCTGGTCGTGCCGTCGCTTCTGGGCAAGGTCGAGGGCCTGGCGTTCCGCGTGCCCGTTCCCTCCGGGTCGGTCGTGGATCTGACCGTTTACACCGAGAGGAAGGCGCAGGTGGAGGAGATCCACGAGCTGATGCGCCGGGCCGCCGACGGTCCCATGCGGGGCATTCTCAAGGTCTCGACCGATCCGATCGTCTCGGCGGATGTCATCGGCGATCCGCACTCGGCGATCTACGACGCCCCGCTCACGCAGGTGCTGGGCGATCGAATGACCAAGGTGGTCGCCTGGTACGACAACGAATGGGCCTACGCGATGCGGGTGGCCGAGATGTTGCCGAAGGTGGCCGCCCTGTGAAGGGCGCCCGGACGCTCGGACGCCTGCTGATCGTCGCGCTCCTCGGCGCCGCCACCGTCGCCGTCGCGAAGCAGCATTCGGCGGTGCGCGAGTTCGTCCTGAAGCAGATCCAGCTTCCGCATCATTATTACTACCGCGAGATGTTCCTGCCGCAGGCCACCAGCGGGCCCGGCTCCGTCGCCTGGTCGCCCGACGGGACGGAGGTGGTCTACTCCATGCAGGGGTCCCTGTGGAGGCAGCGCCCCGGGACGACCGAGGCGCGGCAGATCACGAACGGTCCCGGATACGACTATCAGCCGGACTGGTCGCACGACGGCCGCTTCATCGCCTACGCATCGTACCGCGACGACGCGGTCGAGCTGCGCATTCTGGACGCCAGGACCGGGGAGACCCGGCCGATCACGGGCAACGGCGCCGTCAACGTCGAGCCGCGGTTCTCGCCTGACGATCGGCGGCTGCTGTTCGTGTCGACCGTGTACAACCAACGCTTTCACATCCACAGCGTCGCCCTGGACAAGGACGGCGTCGCGGGAGAGGTCGTCCGGTATACGGAGGACCACGACAGCGGTCTGCCGCGCTACTACTACGCCCCCTTCGACCACTACATCTCCCCCACCTGGTCCCCCGACGGCAGGGAGATCCTGTTCGTCTCCAACCGCGGGCACATCTGGGGCACGGGCGGTTTCTTCCGCATGAGGGCGGAGCCCGGGGCGGAGATGCGCGAGATCCGGTACGAGGAGACGAACTGGAAGGCCAAGCCGGACTGGTCGCCCGACGGACGCCGCGTGGTCTACGCTTCGTATCTGGGGGGCCAGTGGCACCAGCTCTGGCTGATGACCGCCGAGGGAGGCGACGTCCTGCCGCTGACCTACGGCGATTTCGACGCGGTCGCTCCGCGCTGGTCTCCCGATAGCACCCGCATCGCCTACATCTCGAACCAGGATGGCAACACCTCTCTCTGGATCATCGAAGTCCCGGGCGGCCGGCGCTATCGCGTCGAGGCGAAGGAGCGGCGCTTCCTGGGCCCCGTCGGGCGGCTGAGGGTGACGGTTCTGGATCGCCGGACTTCCCGCGCCACGCCGGCACGCGTCTCGATCATGGGCCCGGACGGCCGCAGCTTCGCCCCGGACGACGCCTGGCGTCACTCCGACGAAGCGTTCGACCGCTCCGAGCGAAAGTTCGAGTACTCCTATTTTCACACGCCGGGGGTCTCCGAGGTGACGGTGCCCGCCGGCCCGCTCACGGTCGAGGCGACGAAGGGGCTCGAGTACGGCCTCGCCTCAAGGAAGGTGACCGTGCCGGCGGGTGGCCGGGTCGATCTGCGCATCGACCTCGATCGGATCGCCGACCTGCCGTCGCACGGGTTCTACAGCGGCGACCTGCACGTCCACATGAACTACGGCGGCGCCTATCGCAACACGCCGAAGCACCTGGCGCTCCAGGCGATGGCAGAGGATCTCGCGGTCGTCGAGAACCTCGTGGTCAACAAGGAGCAGCGCGTCCCCGACATCGCCTACTTCATGGACAAGCCGGCCCCGTCCTGGACCGAAGGGGCCCTGATCGTCCACGGGCAGGAGTACCACACCAGCTTCTGGGGACACACGGGCGTGCTGGGCCCGCGCGAGCACTATCTCGTGCCGCCCTACGCCTCGTACGTGAACACCGCCGCCTCGAGCCCGCTCCCGAACAATCCGGCGATCTTCGATCTGGCCCACCGGCAGGGCGCGCTCACCGGCTACGTGCATCCGTTCGACGCCGTCCCCGATCCGGCGAAGATGGAGGAGCCGCTCACGAACGACCTGCCCGTCAGCGCGGCTCTGAAGAAGGTGGACTACCTGGAGGTCGTGGGATTCAGCGATCACCTGGCGACCTCCGCGGTCTGGTATCGGCTGCTGAACTGCGGCCTGCGCATTCCGGCGGGGGCGGGAACCGACGCCATGGCGAACTACGCCTCGCTGCGGGGGCCGGTGGGCGTCGATCGGGTCTACGTCAAGACCGGTTCGAGGCCCGACCACGCCCGCTTTCTCGCCGGGATCCGCGACGGCCGGACGTTCGCCACCAACGGCCCGCTGCTCCGGTTCACGCTTGGCGATTCGGAGCCCGGAGAGGTGATCCGACTTCCGGCCGGCGGGCGC
>DATFVU010000187.1:0-4435 GCA_035260145.1 Candidatus Polarisedimenticolia bacterium
TTGCAGCAATTCTGGACCTCGCAGGGGGCCGTGCTGCAGCAGCCGTACGACGTGGAGGTGGGAGCGGGGACGATGCACCCGGACACCTTCTTCCGCGTCCTCGGGCCGGAGCCGTGGCGCGTCGCGTACTGCTCCCCCTCCCGCCGCCCCGTGGACGGCCGCTACGGCCAGAACCCGTTCCGGGTCTATCGTCACTATCAGTTCCAGGTGATCCTGAAGCCGTCGCCGCACGACGTCCAGGATCTGTATCTCCAATCGCTGTCCGCCTTCGGAATCGATCCGAAGGAGCACGACATCCGCTTCGACGAGGACAACTGGGAGTCTCCCACCCTGGGGGCCGCGGGGGTGGGATGGCAGGTCCTGATGGACGGGATGGAGATCAGCCAGTTCACCTATTTCCAGCAGGCGGGCGGAATCGAGCTCGCCCCGATCTCCGCGGAGATCACCTACGGCAGCGAGCGGATCTGCATGTTCCTGAATGGTGTGGACAACGTGTTCGACCTGGAGTGGACCCCGGGGGTGAGCTATGGAGACGTCCGCCTCCAGGAGGAAGTCGAGTTCTCGAAGCACAATTTCGAGTCGGCCGACGTGCCCCTTCTGAACCGGCTGTTCGAGCAGTATGAATCGGAGGGGCACAGGCTCCTGGGCCTGGGCCTGGTCCTGCCCGCGTACGACTATGCTCTGCGCTGCTCGCACACGTTCAATGTCCTGGAGGCGCGGGGCGCCATCAGCGTCACCGAGAGGACGGGGTTCATCCAGAGAGTGCGGCGCCTGTCGGTCGGCTGCGCCAGGGAGTATCTGAAGACACGGGAGGCGCTGGGCTTTCCTCTTCTCAGGAACCGTGCGGCCGCGACGCGGAGCGAGGGATGATGAAGGGCCGCGAGGAGAGCGTCTTCCTCCTGGAGATCGGGACCGAGGAGATTCCGGCCCGCATGCTCGACGGCGCCCTGAGCGCTCTGCGCCTGGTCCTGTGCCGCGAGCTCGAGTCCGGCCGGCTGCTGCCCGACACGCGGTTCGACCTCGAAAAGAACGTCGAGACCTTCGCCACGCCGAGACGCCTCGCGATTCGCGTGACCGGGCTTCGCCGCAGGCAGCCGGATGTGGAGCAGGAGGTCAGCGGCCCCTCCGTCAAGGCCGCGTTCGACGCGTCGGGCCGGCCGACGAAGGCGGCGGAGGGCTTCGCGCGCTCGCAGGGGGTGACGGTCGAGGATCTGCTGCGCATCGCCTCTCCGAAGGGGGAGTGCGTCGCGGTGCGCAAGCGGGTGCCGGGCGCCGCGGCGGCGGCGGTCCTGTCGGAGCGCGTGCCGGCCGCGGTGCTGTCGATCTCCTTTCCGAAGACCATGCGCTGGGGGGCGGGCGAGTTCCGCTTCGTCCGGCCGATTCATTGGGTCCTGGCGCTTGTCGACGGCGACGTGGTGGAAATGCGGATCGCGGGGATCGGCTCGGGGCGGCGCACGCGCGGCCACCGCCACCTCGGCTCCCGGTGGATCGAGATCGCGGACCCGATGTCCTACGGCGATCGCCTGCGGGAGGCGAGGGTGGCCGCCTCGGTCGACGAGCGCCGGGCGATGGTCGAGAGGCAGCTCGCGCAGGCGGCCAGCCGCGACGGCGGCGTCCTCGCCGCTCCTCCCGGCTCCCCCGTCGGGGCGGAGGGGGATCCGGATCTCCTGCGGGAGGTCGTGCAGGCGGTGGAGTGGGCACACGTGATCGCGGGCGGCTTCGATGCGACCTTTCTCGATCTCCCCCAGGAGATCCTGATCACGGCCATGCGCCACCATCAGAAGGCGTTCTCTCTGCGTTCCCCCTCGGGTCGCCTGCTGAACAGGTTTCTGGCGGTCGCGGACATGGACGGCGATCCGACGGGTGCCATCGTCAGGGGAAATGAGTGGGTGCTGCGCGCCCGGCTGACCGACGCGCGCTTCTTCTGGGAGGAGGATCGCAAGACTCCGCTTCGCCGGCACGCGGCCTCTCTCGAGCGCGTCACGTTTCACGAGAAGCTCGGATCGTACGCGCGCAAGTGCGAGAGGATGGGGGGCCTGGCCGGTCCGGTGTGCGACGGGTTCGAAGCCGCGGGCGCGACCCTCTCGCGCGACGCGGTCGCCGAGGCGGTCCGCCTGTGCAAGGCGGACCTGACGACGCAGATGGTCAAGGAATTCCCGGAGCTGGAGGGCGTGGTGGGCGGATTGTACGCGCGCGCCGACGGGTGTCCGGAGGCGGTCGCCGCGGCGATCTACGCGCACTACCAGCCCCGGGGCGCCGACGACCCCCTGCCTCCGACGGCCGAGGGCTCGATCGTGACGCTCCTCGACCGCGTCGACACGCAGGCCGGAATCTTCCTCCTCGGGATCCAGCCCACCGGATCGCGCGACCCTTACGGGCTCCGACGTTCGGTCCTCGGAGCGTGCCGGGTCCTGATCGAGAACAAGGTGCGCGTGTCCCTCGGCGACCTCATCGACCGCGCCCTCGCCGCCTATGCGAGCGACGGGATCGAAGCGGGCCAGACGCTGCCCGAGGTGAAGGCGGGTCTGCTGGAGTTCTATCGCGGGCGGTTGCAGCACCTCGGCGAGGCCTGCGGGCGCCGTCAGGATTCCGTGCGCGCCGCGCTGGCCGCTTCGATGGACGATCCGTACGACGCCTGGCAGCGGATGCAGGCGCTCGACGCGATCCGCGAGGACGCCGGCTTCGTGTCGCTGGCTCTGGCGCACAAACGGGTCAAGAACATCCTCAAGGATCGACAGGCCCCGGTTTACGACGAGGGGCGGTTGAAAGAGGAGGCGGAGCGTGCCATGGATCGAGCGCTACGCTCGATCGCACCGGCCATCGAGGCGGCTCAGTCGCGATCGGATCATCTGCAGGCGCTGCGCGAAATCGCCCGGCTCGGTCCCGCTCTCGACCGCTTCTTCAAGGAGGTCATGGTGATGGTCGAGGACAGCCGGCTGCGCGACAACCGCCTGGGACTCCTGCAGGCGATCGCCCGCCTGTTCCTGCGCGTCGGGGACTTTTCGGAGATCGTGGTCGAGGGAGAGGCCGCGCCGGCGCCGGGCCCGCGCGCCGGCTCCGCCCGACCGGGCGAGGCGGGACGCTGATGGCGCCTCGATCGATCCACTTCTTCGGCGGAGGACGAGCGGAAGGGCATGGCGGCATGAAGGACCTTCTGGGGGGCAAGGGCGCGGGTCTCGTGGAGATGACCCGCATCGGCCTTCCCGTTCCCGCCGGCTTCGTGATCCCGACCGAGATGTGCGCCTTCTATCTGAAGCGCGGCCGCGACGCCCTCAGGCGCCGCCTCGCCAGGGAGCTCGCGCGCAACGTGGCCAGGCTGGAGCGCGTGGCCGGGCGCCGGTTCGGCGACGCGCGCGATCCCCTCCTGGTCTCGGTGCGCTCGGGGGCGGCCCGCTCCATGCCCGGGATGATGGAGACGATCCTCAATCTCGGTCTGAACGACCGCACCGTCCTGGGGCTGGCGGAGCGCAGCCGGAACCTCCGTTTCGCCTTCGATTCGTACCGCCGGTTCCTGACGTCCTACGCCAGCGTCGTGCTGGGTCTGCCGCGCGATCCGCTCGAGGCCTATATGGACGAGGCCAAGAAGAAGCTCGGAACGCGCCAGGACACGGACGTTCCCGCCGCGACGCTTCAGCAGATATGCGGGCGCCTGCAGGCGCACATCCGCAAGGCGGCCGGACGGCCGATCCCGGGCGACCCCGAGGATCAGCTCTGGGGGGCCATCGAGGCTGTGTTCCGTTCGTGGATGGCCGAGAAGGCGGTCACCTACCGTCGCGTCGAGCGCATCACCGGGCTGCCCGGAACCGCCGTCAGCGTCGTGCAGATGGTGTTCGGCAATCTGGGGGAGACGTCCGGCACGGGCGTGTGCTTCACGCGCGACCCGAACAGCGGGGAGAAGAGACTGTACGGGGACGTGCTGATGAACGCGCAGGGGGAGGACGTGGTCGCCGGCATCCGCACGCCGATGACGATCGGGGAGATGAAGAAGCGCCTGCCGGACGTCTACCGCGAGCTGGAGCGCCTGCGGGCCCTTCTGGAGCGGCACTTCCGCGACATGCAGGATCTCGAGTTCACCATCGAGGAGGGCCGCCTCTACATGCTGCAGTGCCGGACCGGCAAGAGATCGCCGGGAGCCGCCTTCCGCATCGCGCGGGACATGGCGAGAGAAGGACTGATCACCCGGACCGAGGCGGTCTCGCGCGTGACGCCCCACGACGTCGAGCGCCTGTTCTATCCCGTGGTCGATCCGAAGGTCCCGCGAGCCGAGCTGGAGGGGCGGCTCCTGGCCGTCGGTATCGGCGCCGTGCCCGGCGCCGCCTCGGGCGAGGTGGTGCTGACGGCCCAGGAGGCGGAGGAGGCGGCGGGGGCCGGCCGCCAGGTGATCCTGGTGCGGCGCGAGACCTCTCCCGAGGACGTCGCCGGGATGCACGTGGCG
>DATFVU010000188.1:0-2652 GCA_035260145.1 Candidatus Polarisedimenticolia bacterium
TCGTTCGATAGGAACTAGGGCACCTCGATGGTGTCGAGCACTCTCTGGATGATCTGCTCGGTGGTCACGTCTTCGGCCTCGGCCTCGTAGGACAGGATGATCCGGTGGCGCAGAACGTCGAAGGCGATCGACTTGACGTCCTCGGGCGTCACGTAGCCGCGGCCCCTGATGAACGCGTGCGCCTTCGCCGCGACGGTCAGGAAGACCGTCGCCCGCGGGGAGGCGCCGAACTGGATCAATCCCTTGATGTCGAGCTTGTACTCGTCCGGACGGCGCGTGGCGAACACGATCTCGACGATGTAGTCCTTGATGCGGTTGTCGACATAGACCTGGCCGACCACCTGGCGCGCGTGCAGGATCTCGGCCGGCGTGATGATCCGCTTCACGTCGAAGTGGTTCACGCCCGTCATGCGCTCCAGGATCTCCCGCTCCTCTCCCTTGTTCGGGTAGTCCACCCGGAGCTTGAGCATGAACCGGTCGACCTGGGCCTCCGGCAAGGGATAGGTCCCCTCCTGCTCGATCGGGTTCTGCGTCGCCAGCACCAGGAAGGGCGGCGACAGCGGGTAGGTCGTGTCGCCGATCGTCACCTGCATCTCCTGCATGGCCTCCAGGAGGGCCGATTGCACCTTCGCGGGCGCCCGGTTGATCTCGTCCGCCAGGATGATGTTGGCGAACAGCGGCCCCTTGCGGGCCACGAACTGACCGTCCTTCTGGTTGTAGATCATGGTGCCGATCAGGTCGGCCGGCAGGAGGTCCGGAGTGAACTGGATGCGCTGAAATCTGGCGTCGATCACGTCCGCCAACG
Source organism: Candidatus Polarisedimenticolia bacterium (assembly GCA_035260145.1). Taxonomy (GTDB): domain Bacteria; phylum Acidobacteriota; class Polarisedimenticolia; order Gp22-AA2; family Gp22-AA2; genus Gp22-AA3. Next base: position 806 of record DATFVU010000188.1, read on the forward strand.
TCTTGACCGACAAGGTCTTGGCCAGGCCGGGCACGCCTTCGAGGAGCAGGTGCCCTCCTCCGAGCAGACCGATCAGGAGACGGTCGAGCATCGTCTTCTGTCCGACGATCACCTTGCGAATCTCGCCCTGCACGCGCTCGACGAAGACCGACTCCTTCTGCACGAGATCGTTGATTCTCTTGATGTCCTGATCCATCGTCTGCGGGACCTCCGGAAGGCGAAATTCGAGCGCGAAATTCTAGACCACGCCCGGGGGAGAGTCAATTTCGGGGCCCGGGCGGGCGGGACGAGGGGCGGGATCTCCGCGCGGCCGCGCCGGCGCCGGCATGAGGGGAGGGTGCCCAACCGTCAAAAGGTGTCGCTTTTTGCGTTCGGTTGACGCTCCTGTGACCCGAACCTATACTTTCCCGCGGTGCGCGCGCGATCATGAACATGGCAACGGAGATCGGCCGGCCGTTGGAAGCGATCCACCGCCACCTGATCGAGCGGCACGGGCTCGACCTGTCGCGCTACAAGGAGAGCTACCTCAAGAGGCGCCTCCTGGTGCGCATCCGGGCCTTGAGGCTTCAGGGGATCGACGGGTACGCGCGCTATCTGCGGCGGCATCCCGAAGAGCTGGGACCGCTGCAGAAGGCGCTGTCGATCAAGGTCACGGGCTTTTTCAGGAACCGGGCCTGCTTCGCGTTTCTCGAGGAGAGGGTCGTGCCGGATCTCCTGCGTCGGTCGGCGGCGCGCCGCCAGGCCGTGACCGTGTGGAGCGCGGGCTGCGCCACCGGAGAGGAGCCCTACTCGCTCGCGGCTCTGTTCGCTTCCGCGCTCGAGGGTCGGCACCCGGCTCAAGTCCGCGGCGAATCCTTCCGCCCGCGCGTGCGCATCACCGCCACGGATGTCGACGAGGCGGCGCTGCAGGCGGCGCGCCAGGCGGGCTTCACCTCGCGCGCCCTGCTCGGATCCGCTCCGGGCGACGCGGGCCGCCACTTCGAGGTGCATCCGGATGGCTCGGCCTCCCCCTCCGATCGGCTGCGGCGCATGGTGCGCTTCGAGCGCGAGAGCCTGCTCGACCCGATCGAACGCGGCGACCTCGACCTGATCCTCTGCCGCAACGTCCTCATCTATTTCTCCCTGGAGCACCAGGAGCGGATCCTGGGCCGCTTCGCGGCGGCGCTTGTGCCCGGCGGATACCTCGTCCTCGGGCGGGTCGAGCGCCTGTTCGGCGAGGCGCGCTCCCTGTTCGAGGTCGTGAGCGCCCGCGATCGGGTGTACCGGCGGCTGCCCGCCACCGAGGCCCATGGGGAGGAACGGGCATGCGCCTGAAGCTGGCGCTGGCGTTCATGGTGACGACCTTCCTGTTCATCACCGTGAACTTCCTGTTCACCCCGCCGAGCGAATACGCATTCTGGGATCTCGTCGGCTACGTCTCCGGAGAGATCCTGATCGGTCTCATCGCCGCGGTCGTCCTGTCGAAGTACTTCACCCGCCACCTGCGCGAGCTGGCCTCGGTCAGCTCGGTCATCAGCCAGGGCGACCTGCGGCGCAAGGTGGACGTGCGGACCGACGACGAGGTGGGCGAGGTGGCGCGGTCCTTCAACACGATGCTGCAGAGCCTCTACAACATCGTCACCGAGGTGCGATCGGTCAGCGATCAGATCTTCGAGTCCGCCCAGAGCCTCTCCGCCACAGCCGAAGAGATGAACGCCACCACGGAAGAGATCTCCTCGACCATGCAGAACATCGCGAAGGGGGCCGAGGGCACCGCCGACATGGTGAACAAGACCTCGTCCATCACCCGCGACCTGGCGACCTCGGTCGAGGAGATCTCGGAGAAGGCCCGCTTCGCCGCGCGCGCC
>DATFVU010000189.1:0-3343 GCA_035260145.1 Candidatus Polarisedimenticolia bacterium
CCTTGATGCGCGAGATGATGGAGGAGTGGAAGCGCTTGTCGATCGGGTCCAGGGCGTTGTAGAGCACGCCGTCCACCCGGTACTTGATGATGACCTCGCGCTCGCGCGTCTCGATGTGGATGTCCGAGGCCCGCCGCTGCAGGGCGTTGAAGATGGTCGAGTCCACCAGCTTGATGATCGGCGAGTCGGCCTGCGTCAGCTTGTCGATCGACAGCGCCTCCTCGCCCTCCTCGTCGCTGTCGCGGATGACCTGGATCTTGAACTCCTCGGTGGCGGCGTCCAGCACGCGCTGGCTCGACTCCGATTTCTTCAGGACGTCGTTGATGGAGGTCTTGGCGCCGACGCAGATCTTGAGCGGCCGCCCGAGCAGGATCTCCAGCTCGTCCACCATGAGCACGTCCGAGGGGTCGGAGATGACGACGACCAGGCGCCCGTCCTCCTCCTTCCAGGGGATGAAGTTGTAGCGGAACATCAGATCGACGGGGATCTCGCGGAACAGGTCGTGGTTGATCGGAAATTCGGTCAGGTCGACGTACGGAATGCCGAGCCGCGCCGCGATTCGCTGGGCCTGCGCCTCCTCGCTCGAGACCGTCGGCTTGTCGGCGGGCTCCGGGGCTTGCTTCGTCCCCGCCGCCGCCCCGCCCGCGGGCTTGTCCTGGTCCTTGGCCGTCTGCGATGCGGCCGCTTCCTTGGGTCGTGTCGGAGCCATCGGCGCCTCAGTAGGTCGACTGCGCGTAGGAGCGCAGGAGCGGCAGGTAGATCGCCAGCATCACGAGCACCACGAAGCTGCCCATGACGACCAGCATCACCGGCTCGATGAACACCATGATGGTGGAGATGCGCGATTCGATCTCCTCATCGTAGAAATCGGAGACGTTCGCCAGCATGTCGTGCAGGGAGCCGGTCGATTCGCCCACCCGCGTCATCTCGATGGCGATGTCGTTGAACAGCCCGGTCCCCTCGAGCGACTCCCACAGGCTGGAGCCCTCGCGCACCTTGCGCTCGACGTCCAGGAGACGCTCCTCGAACTCGAGGTTGCCCACGGCGCGCGCCGACATACCGAGGGCGGTCACGGCCGGGATCCCTCCGGCGATGAGGGTGCCGAGCGTGCGCATGAAGCGGGACACCGCGAACCGATGGAACACCGGGCCGATGATCGGCACGCGGATCATGAACCGGTCGAGCGCCAGCCGACCGGCGGGCGTCCGCAGCCAGGCCCGGAAGGCGACGATACCGACCGCTATCCCGGCCAGGAGGAAGAGCCCCTTCTGCGTGGCGAACGCCGAGAGGCCGATCAGCATCCGCGTCAAGAGCGGCAGGTCGGCGCCGAAATCCTTGTAGAACTCGGTGAATTTCGGGACCACCCAGGTGATCAGGATGGCGATGAGGCCGATCATCAGGACGAACAGGATGGCCGGGTAGATGAGGGCGCCCGTCACCTTGCGCTTCAGGGTCACCATCGTCTTCTGGTAGGCGATGTAGCGCAGCAGGACGTTGGCGATCTCCCCGGAGCGCTCCCCCGAGGCCAGGGTCGCCGAGTAGATCCCGGGGAACATCTCTCCCTGCGCGAGGAACGCCTCCGACAGGGAGGCGCCGCCCCGCACCTTGTCCCGCACGTCGATGAGCGCCTTCTTGAAGGTCGGGTTCTTGCGGCGCTCGATCAGGATCTCCAGGCTCGCGATGATCGGCAGTCCGGCGCGGATCAGGGCGGCCAGCTCCTGGTTGAAAAGCAGGAACTCCTTCATGCGCACGCTTTGCTTGGTCCCGAAGCCCGGAATGGCCTCGAGGAGGCCGCTCTTGCGGCGCACTTCGAAAACGAGATAGTCGCGCCCCTGCAGGTCGGAGCGCAGGGCGTCCTCCGAGTCGGCCGTGTAGGTCCTCTCCAGCACGACCCCGTCGCTGGTTCCGACCTTGGCGATGAACTCGGGCATGAGCGTCCTCTCCGGATCGTCGCGTCAGGGTCTCTGAAGAGACGCCGTGATGGTCATGAACAGGGCCCGCTGGCTCTGCTCGACCTTGGAGGCCCCCACGATGAAGAGCTGCGAGTCCCTCAGGTTCAACACGGTGTTCATGATCGAGGCGTAGCGCTGGTTCCCCTCGACCGCCATCTCGCGGCGCGACAGCTCGAACGGCTTGAAGCGGATCACCCGGGTCTCGTCCGACACCTGGTCGATCCGGAAATCGACCTTGTAGTCGTCCCCCACCCGCATGCTGCTGCGCTCCCCCTCGGTCCCCATGACGCGCGCGTTGCCGACCATCTTGTAGTCGGTCCAGCGCGTGTTGAGCGCGTTCAGGCGATCGATGACGCCCCGGATGGGTGGCGGCGCCGGCTCAGGCGAGCTTTCTCCCGCGGTGGCCAGGATGAGCTGCACGGAGACCTCGACGCTCCGAGGCGGCACGTCGTACGACTCGATCAGCCCCACGATCCTCTGGAGGTTCCCGGGGACGTCCTGGACCGTCAGGGTGCGCTGCGCCGGTTGCATCTTGACCGAGCCGCGCGCCCCGACGTACGGACTGATCAGGAGGTACGCCTCGTCCACCTTCTTGTAGCGCAGGACGAAGATGCGGGTTCCGAGCGGCGAGGGCCTGGCCTGCGTCTCGGTCGCCGCCGCGGGCGGCCGCGCCGACGGAGCGGGGGTCGTCTGGGGGCTGGAGGTCCCGTCCGCGGGGGGCTGCGGCGCGTCCGCCCGGGCCACGGCAAGCACCAGGAGCGCCACGAACAACGCGGCCACGACGGCTGACGATCGCTTCACCGTTCCCTCCGATTCTTCAGATGTCGATCTTTTCGTCCACGATGAAATAGATGGGCGTCTCGTCGCCGCCGCTCTCCACGGTGAAGCGGTAGACGCGGGCGCTGCCGGATTCGACCTCCTCCATGAGAGGCGGTGCGATGGCGGCGCCTGTGGGGGTCGCGGGGACGTGGGCCAGGCCCGGCGCCGGCCGCCCCGATCGGTCCGGCGGGGGGGAGCCCGGCGGCACGGCGTACGGCGACATGATGCCGCCCGAGCCCCGGAACCCGGGACGCCAGGGTCGTCCCGGTCTCACCAGGAACAGCGTGCCGAGCAGCAGAAGCGTCATCACGGGCGCGGCGATGTAGGCGAGCCTGCGCGTGCCACGCGCGGCGGCCCAGTCGGCGAATCGTGCCCGGAGCGAAGACCTCGATTCGAGCCGGCGCCTGACGTTGACCGCCAGACCGTCGAGGAAGCCGTCGGGCAGAGGGGCGCGGCGCAGCTCGTAGAACAGCGCCAGGGGATCGCGCGCCATCTGCTCCGCCCGGCAGGCGCCGCACGAGGCCAGATGATCCCGGACCCGCCGCTCGGCGGGCTCGTCCAGGGCTCCCGCC
>DATFVU010000190.1:0-7869 GCA_035260145.1 Candidatus Polarisedimenticolia bacterium
ACGATGGTATTGATGATCCCGCCCAGGGCCTGCCCGTACTCCGCCTCGAACCCGCCCGTCTTGATCTGCACCTCGTCCAGGAACTCGCTGGTCACCCCCGTTCCCAAGGATCCGTAGACGATGTTATAGGCGCCGATCCCTCCGTACCCGGTGTTGGTGACGTTGACCCCGTCGATCAGGTACGAATTCTCCAGCCCGCTCGCTCCGCTGATGGCGTAGTTCCCCTGGCCCGTTCCGAGGCCGCTGACCACTCCGGGAGCCACCGCATAGGTGTCGGTGAAGGAACGGCCGAGCGGCACCGAGTTGGCGAAATCCTCGTACTTGAGGTTGGTGCTGGAGGCGGTCGACTTCGGGTCGACGAGCGGCGTCTCCCCGGTGACGGTCACCGTCTCGGTCTTCCCGGGCTCGAGAGTGAAATCCATTTGTACCCGCACGTTCAAGCCCACCGTGACGTCGCTCTTCACGACCGTATTGAATCCGCCCGGTGCCTCGACACGCAGGGTGTATGTTCCCGGCCTGAGGAAGGGCAGAACGTAGTGTCCCTTGGCATCCGACTCGGCGACCTGGGTCCCGGTTCCGGACGTTGCGATGACGACCGCACCCGGGATGCCTCGCCCGGTCGGGTCGGTCACATTTCCCGTGATGGTCCCGGTCGTCGTCTCCTGCGCAAAGGCGGATGTCCCGAAAAGGACGATTGCGCTCAGCGACGCCAGGAGGATCCTGCGATTCCACATGATCGGTCCTCCGGGTTGGGGAGTGGCGTCCTCAGACCGCGATGAAACTGAGGAACGGACACGTGGAGAACCTTCCAGGAAGAGCCGGACGGATGTGAGCCTCCGGTTGGCTTCGGGGACGGGCGGCTCGGGGTCGCTTCCTCTGAAGGGAGCCGCCTCGGCCGCTTCTCGATGTTCGCCACTCGAAAACCCTGAACAACGGGCGACTTTCGGATGCGCCCTGTCCGTGCCGCCCGTAGAGGGCACGGCCGGCGCCAGCGGCGAAGTCTTATGCCTTACTTTTATACCCTGCCGGGAACACCTGCGCCATCGGGTGTTCCCCAGATCCTGCGGGCTGAAAGCAGCGCCGGGCGCGGTGTTGACCGGTTCCGGTGCGTATGGGAGAATCCCGGCATCCATGATCGAAACGGAGGCGCTTCGCCGTGCGGTGCGTGCGGCCCTGGAGGAGGACATCGGTCCGGGCGACTGCACGTCAGCCTGGGTGGTCGAGCCGGGGTCGCGCGCGCGGGCGCGCATCGTGGCGCGCGAGTCCCTGACGGTCGCCGGCATCCCGGTGGCTCAGGAGGTCTTCCGGCAGGTGGACCCGACCGTCCAGTTTCGGCCCGAGTGTGCGGACGGAGCAGTCCTGTCGAGGGGGGAGACCTGCGTCACCGTCGAGGGTGGGGCGCGCTCCATCCTGACCGCCGAACGCACGGCGCTCAACTTCCTGCAGCGCATGTCCGGGATCGCGACCGCGACGCGGCACGCCGTCGAGCTTCTGGCGGGAGCGACAGTGCAAATCTCCGAGACGCGCAAGACGGCGCCCGGCCTGCGGGTCCTTGACAAGTACGCGGTGAGGGTGGGAGGCGGCTCCAACCATCGTCAGGGGCTGTACGACGGCGTGCTCATCAAAAACAACCACCTGCGCCTCGCCGGCGGGGTGGGGCCGGCGATCGACCGGGCGCGCCGGCAGATGGCGCAGGAGTCCAAGAGCGTGCCGATCGAGGTGGAGGTCTCGACGATCGCGGAAATGGAAGAGGCGCTGGCGGCACGGGCCGACGCGATCCTGCTCGACAACATGATCGGTCCTGTCCTCGAGCGCGCCGTCGCCCTGGGACGTGGCCGGGCCTTTCTGGAGGTCTCCGGCGGGGTGCGGCTTCAGGACATCCCTCGCCTCGCGGCGCTCGGCATCGATCGGATTTCGCTCGGCGCGCTCACTCATTCCGTCCGGGCCGCCGACCTGGCGCTCGAGGCGGAGCCGGCATGAACGGCGACGGATCGCTGCCGTCCTTGGCACCCGCGGCACTGCAGGTCCATCTGCGCACCGCCGTTTTCGGTCACCGTGTTTTCTACTATCCGACGATCGGATCGACCAACGACCGGGCCCTGGACCTGGCGTCCGCCGGGGAGGCCGAAGGAGCCGTGATCCTGGCGGAGGAGCAGACGGGAGGGCGCGGGCGTCGGGAGCGCACCTGGCACTCGCCGGCTCGCATGGGCATCTACGTCTCCCTGATCCTGCGCCCCTGCGTCCCCGCGATGCGGGCCCCGCTGTTCACGTTCACCGCCGCGGTGGCCGTCGTCGAAGCCCTGCGCGAGGTCGGCGGTCTGCCGGCGACGATCAAGTGGCCCAATGATGTGGTGGTCGCCGGACGGAAGATCGCGGGCATCCTCGCGGAGACGCGCGGCTCCGACCCGATGATTCGCGAGATGGTGCTGGGGCTGGGCGTGAACGTCAATCAGCGGCGGGAGGATTTCGCCCCCGAGGTCCTGGATCGCGCCACCTCGATGCGGATCGAGTTGGGCGGAGTGATCGATCGCGCCATCATCCTGGGGGCCTTCCTCGGCGGCTTCGAGCGTCGCTACTCCCGGCTGATCGCCGGGCATCGGTCCGAGCTTCTGCGGGAGTGGGAGTCTCTGTCCGCACTGCCGCCGGGACACATCGTCGTCGTGGAAGGCCCCTCGGGTCGATCGGAGGGCCGCATGGCCGGCGTGGACGAAGAAGGCGCCCTGCTGCTGACGCAGGCGGACGGTTGCACGGCGCGCGTGCCGTTCGGCGAGATCGTCGAGTCCGGCGGGGCCTGATGGACGCCCCGGGACCGGCGGCGGTCGCCGAAATCCGGGGGAGCGCGAATCGAGAACGGGAGGGCGAGGCATGCTGCTGGTGATGGACGTCGGAAACACCAACACGGTCCTGGGGGTGTACGAGAAGACCAGGCTCCTGGCCCACTGGCGGCTGACCACGGTGCGCGACCGGACGGTGGACGAATACGGAATCCTGGCGCGCAACCTCCTTTCGCTTGCGGGGATCGACGCGTCGGCGATCGACGCGCTCATCGTGGCGTCCGTGGTTCCACCCCTCAACAGTGTTTTGGAATCGATGGCGCGCGGGTACTTCAAGATCAAGCCGCTGTTCGTCGAGCCCGGAGTCCGGACCGGCATGCCGATCCTGTACGAGAACCCCCAGGAGGTCGGAGCCGACCGAATCGTCAACGGCGTCGCCGCCTACGAGCGATTCCGGAGCGCGGCCATCGTCGTCGATTTCGGGACCGCGACCACCTTCGACGCGATTTCGTCCGAGGGTGAGTATCTGGGGGGGGCCATCGCCCCGGGCCTGGCGATCTCGGCCGAGGCCCTGTTCGAGCGCGCCGCGCGCCTGCCGCGGGTGGACATCCGGCGGCCGCCGAGGGTGATCGGGCGAAACACGACTCACAGCCTGCAGGCGGGCCTGTTTCACGGATACATCGCTCTCGTGCAGGGCATCGTGCAGCGGATGCGCGAGGAGATGGGCGGCACGGTCAGGACCATCGCGACCGGGGGGCTGGTCATGGCCCTGGAGGCGGAGCTGCGGGCCTTCCTGGACGACATGGATCCCAACCTGACCCTCGAGGGCCTGCGCATCATCCACGAACGGAATCGATGAAGCCACGCGAAGCCGGCGACGCTTACTACCGGGCCGTGGAGGAGGAATTCGTGCGTCGCCGGGGCGCGGCGATGCTCCTCTCTCCGAGGGACTGGAGTCTGATCGGAGAGTGGAAGGAAGCGTACGTTCCCCTGCGCGTCGTCCTGCAGGCCATCAACAACATCTTCGATGCCTTCGAGAGACGCGCCCCCGCCGGCCGCCGGATCAACTCGCTGTCGTACTGCAAACAGGAGGTCCTGGCTCTGCACGATTTATATCGCACCCTCCGGGCGGTCGAGGCGGGGCGCCCGCAGGGGCCGGACGAGGCCGCGGGACGGGCCGCCGCCGTGCGGCACCTCGGGCGCCTGGCGCGACAGATCCGGGTCTCCATGACCGGGGCGTCGGAAGCGCGGCGTGATCGGCTGGTCGCCTCCCTGGCCCGGGTGGGCGCGGAACTGAAGCACGTCCGAAAGGAGATCCGGGACGGTGTTCTCGAGCCGCGCGCGCTGGAGGACCGGCTGCGAGGCCTCGACGAGGAGCTGATCCAGGCGGTGCGCGCTTCTCTGCCGGCGGAAGAGGTGGCGAGTCTCGAGGAGAGGGCCGCGCGAACTCTGGGCTCCTCGGGAGGGAGGATGAGCGCCGAGGCCCGGGAGCGAACGCGCCTCGCCCACGAGGCGAGACTCCTGCGCGAAGCGGCCGGACTGCCGCGCCTCACGCTGTTCGATTGAGGCGGCGGCCGGGGAAAGCACTCTCGTCACCCCTTGCGCCGGACGTTCCTCGGCGTTAGGATCCATCCCCTCCGGAGAGAGCCTCCCGACACAGGCCGGTTCGGGTGCGCGCCTCTACCTTGCCGCACGGTTCTTCCTCCGCTTCCCGAGCGCTGGTGACGGCGGCCGCCTTCGCCGCCGGGTCCTCACTACCGACCTTGCCTCCACGACAGTGGGCGGCGCTGTTCGCCGCCGTGTCGATGCTCGCTCTTCTGAAGCACTGCCGCTCGCGGCCGATGCGGCTGTTCATCCTCCCCCTGGTCCTGGGCGGGGCGCTGGGCATGGCACACCGCCTCGCCGATCCTCTCCCGGCCCTTCTATCCGAGTGGCGACGTCATGGATTCGAGGCGGGCGTCACGCCGATCCGAATCGAGGGCCGGGTCATCGATGCGGAGACGCTTCCAGAGAGGCGGGTGGCCTACCTGCTGCGAATGCGGCGCTACGACATTCCCGGGGCTTCGTTCCGGCGCATTCGGGGGTCGATTCATGTGCGGCTCACCGCCCCCGCCCCCGACGATCCGCGCACCCGTTGTCCCCGGCCGGGGGACATCGTCGAGGTCAGCGGGCGCCTCGGCACGCCGCGCCGATTCAGGAACCCGGGGGCGTTCGACTACGCGTCGTATCTCGAAGCGCGCGGGATCGATCTGGTCGGCACGGTGAAGAGCGCGCGGCTCATCCGTGTCGTCGCCGCGGGCGGAGTATCGTTCATCGCCTGGCCGGCGCGGGCCCGGCGGCACGTCGTCGGGATCCTCGATCGTGCGGCGGACGGCGGCGAGCAGCGAACCGTCTCGATGCTGTCGGCCCTCCTGGTCGGGGAAAGGGACGATCTTCCCGCCGATTTCGAGGATCGGCTGATCCGGGCCGGGATTTATCACATCGTCGCGCTGTCGGGGCTCAACGTCGCGTTGCTGGTCGGACTGGCCTCCACGCTGCTGCGCCGTCTGCCGCTGACCCCGAGGTCTCGACGGACTCTCCTGGTCGTGTGCGTTCTGATCTACTGGGTCGTGGCTCGGCCGAGCGGCTCCATCGCCCGTGCCGCTTTGATGGTTCTCGCCAGTCTGTGTGGATCGTTGTGCGAGCGGCGCGTGGCGGGACTGGGTGCCATGGCGAGCGCTTCGACGCTCATCCTCGCCGTTCGCCCGGTATGGAGTCGCGACGCGGGCTTTCAACTGAGCTTCGCCGCGACTCTGGGCATTCTCCTCCTGGTCCGCGTCGGAGCGGGTTCGGAAGCGCCGGTCGGATCCGGAAGCCGCGCGAGTCGGGCGCGCCGCCTCGTGCGGCGCCTCTGCCTCTGGCTGCTGGCCTCTCTCGCCCTGTCGGGTGCGGCGATGCTCTCCACCTCCCTGGTCACGGCCCTTCATTTCCAGACGGTGGCGCCGATCGCGCTCGTTGCCAACATATTCGCCGTGCCCATCTCGGCCCTGCTTCTGATGGTCGCGCTCGCCGTCTGTGTCCTCGAGCCTCTGGCGCATTCCATCGCCGGATCCCTGATCGTCGTGGCGCGCCTCCTGATCGAGGCGCTCGATCGGCTGGCGGGCGGCATGGCCGCGCCGGCCTGGTGCTCGTTTTTCGTGCTGCCTCCGGCGGCCTGGGTGGTCGTGCTGGGACAGAGCGTCGTCGTGCTCGCGGGACTGGGCGCGCCACGGCTCCGGCGCGCGTCACTCCTCCTGCTTGCATTGACGATGGCCGGGACGGTCGTCCGGGGGCACTCCGCGCAGGCGTCCGGACGCCTGGAGGTCGTCCCCCTCGACGTCGGCCAGGGGGACGCCATCCTGCTGGTGTTCCCCGGCGGACCGACGATGCTCGTCGACGCCGGAGGTTTCACGCGCTCCGAGTTCGACGTCGGCGCGAAAGTGGTGGCGCCCGCTCTGCGGAAGCTCGGGCACCTGAAGCTCGACATTCTCGCGATCACGCACGCGCATCGCGATCATCTGGGGGGCGCCATGTCGATCTTGCGTTCGTTCTCTCCCCGGTCCGTGTGGCTCGGAAGGATGCCGGGCGAGGGGGCCGCCCTGACCCTGGAGCGCCAGGCGGCCCGGCAGGGCATCCCAGTCCTGTTTCCGCGGCGCGGCGTGACCATCATGATGGGCGGCGTACGGGTCGAGGTGCTCAATCCGGGCGCGGGTGTACCGGCCAGGGGTCCCGCCATCAACGACGATTCGCTGGTTCTGCGCCTGACGTTCGGCAACCGGCGCGTTCTTCTGACCGGTGATCTCGAATCCGGCCTCGAGCGCATCCTGACCGACGAAGGCCGCGACGTCGGGGCCGACCTTCTGAAGGTCGGGCATCACGGCAGCCGGACATCGACGAGCGCCGCCTTTCTCGAGCGGGTGCGGCCCGGCCTGGCCGTGATCTCGGTCGGATCGGCCAATCCCTGGGGCCATCCCGATGCGGAGGTCCTGAGGCGACTCCAGGCCGCCGGCGTCGCGTTGTATCGCACCGATCGCGACGGCGCCGTCGCGTTCACGACCGATGGCCGCTCGCCGTGGCGCGCGTCGCGACTCACGAAACGGGAGGACTGACGATGGCCCGCGATCAGAACAGTTGCGGGGAGCCCGGAATGAAACAGAGGACGAAAATCGCCAGGGCCGAAAGGGCGATCAGGATTCGTCCCGGTCCCAGCCGGTCCGACTCGTCGATCGGGGCAGGGTGCCGCGGACCGATCATCGCCCAGAGGACGCCGAACAGAATCAGGTGGTATCCCCCGAACAGCATCCCGGCGGAAATCAGCATGACGATCGTCAGGAAAGAAACGGGCCGGTGTCGCCGCGGCGAAAGGGCATAGAGGACGTGACCGCCGTCCAACTGGCCAACGGGGAGCAGGTTGAGGAAAGTGGCCAGCAGGCCGACCCAGGCGGCGACGAAGACCGGATGGAGCGCGACCGTCTCACCCGACGTCATGGTCGGAAAGAACAGGGAGTAGCAGGCCTGGAGCAGCAGGCAGGAGGGGAGCAGAAAGTCGTTCGGCTTCGGCGCATGATACGGAACGACGTGGGAGTGAGCCAGTCCCCAGGCGAGGACAGGCAGAGCGACCACGAATCCCGCGATGGGGCCCGCGACGCCGACGTCGAAGAGAGCCCGGCGGTTCTTGAACGGTGCCCTGATTCGGATGACGGCGCCGAACGTGCCGATGATCGTCGGAGCGGGAAGGAAAAAGGGGAGCGTCGCGTCGATTCCGTAGATCCGGCAGGCCACGTAATGGCCCATCTCGTGGGCTCCGAGGATCAGAAGCAGGGAGAGCGAGTAGGGAAATCCGAGCGACCACAGAGAAGGGGTGAGGAGAACGTCGAAAGCCGTCCGATACGAGAGGTCATCGAGGGTCAGGACCGCCCCCACCAGAACGGTGGTCACGACGGTCAGGAGGAGACACGCGAGGTTGACCGAGGGCGGAAGCCTCCGGCGCCTCGGCGCGGGCCCGGCGGATGCGGGAAGAGAGGGGACCCAGCGCTCGGAATCCAGCGGCATCCGGTCGGGAATGCCTGGTTCGCTC
>DATFVU010000191.1:0-11941 GCA_035260145.1 Candidatus Polarisedimenticolia bacterium
GAGCGTGACGCGGACCGACATGCACGGACACGTCTGGGGCCCGCGCCAGCGCGTGACGGTCGAGGAGGCGATACGCGTGGGGACTCTCCACGGCGCCTACGCCTCGTTCGAGGAGAACCGCAAGGGTTCGATCGAGCCGGGAAAGCTTGCCGACCTGGTCGTGCTCGGAAGGGATCCGCTGAAGGAGAACCCGTCGTCCCTGGTGTCGATCCCGATCGAGCGGACGATGGCGGGCGGTCGCTGGGTGTACGAGTCCTAGGCCATGTGTCGCGGGTCGACGAAGCCCGCGGTCTCGAGGATCGTCAATGGCTCCTGGGAAAGGCTCACAGAAAGGTTAGCAGAAGGCCACCTCGCTTGCCCTCGGCCCCGGGGCGACCTACCTTCCCCTCGATGCGCATCCGATCGCAGTCGCACCTGCGCTTTGTCTGGGGGTTCGCGATCCTGTGGAACCTCATCGCGCTCCCGGCGACCTTCTTCGGAGCCGTCCCGGCGATCCAGGAGGGAAGGCCGGGGGCGTGGGTGGCCCTCACCTTCCCGATGGCCGGCGTGTGCGCGCTGCTCTGGGCCGTACGCATGTCGCTGCGCTACTGGCGCTTCGGTCCGTCGTGGCTCGAGCTGGATGACGCCGCGGCGACGCTCGGCGGAGCGCTGCGCGCCCGCATCGCCGCGCCCCGCCTGCGCGGGGACGGCCCGATCCTCCTGACGCTCTCCTGCATCAATCGGACGGTCACCGGCTCGGGGAGCAACAGCTCGACCTGGGAGAAGATCGTCTGGCAGGAGGAACAAAAGGTGTCGAGTGATGCCGTGGAGGCGGGCCCCGAGGGGGCGCTCGTGCAGGTGTCGTTCGGGCTGCCCTTCGACGCGCCCCCGACGCGAGCGGATAATCCACGGGATCGGATCCTCTGGCGCCTCAAGGCCTGCGCCAGGCTCTCCGGCGTCGATTACGACGAGGTGTTCGAGGTCCCCGTCTCGGCGGCGCCCGCGGGCGCGGCGCAGGCGGACAAGTCGCGAAACGCGCCGCAGCCCGCCCCGGGGCGCCCGGACGCGTCGCGCATTCTGATCGAGGCGGACCCCTCGGGCGGGACGCGCTTCGTGTTACCTGCCTTCCGCAACCTCAAGGCGAGCCTGGTCACGGGCCTGTTCGCCTCCATCTTCGTCGGCGGAGCGGTCCTCTTCTTTCATACCATCCGCTCGGCACTGCACGGGAGCTGGTTCGGCCTGCTCGTCTCGGGCGCGATCGGGATCGTCCTCGTGCCGTTCACGCTCCTGCTGGTGCTGGTCGCGCTGCACACCGGGTTCGTCGGCACCCGCGTGCTGGTCGGCCCCGCAGGGCTCGCAATCACCAGCCGCATCTTCGGCCTGTCGTGGACCCAGTCGGCACCCGCGGACGATGTTGGCAACATCTCACTGAAGATCGGGATGCAGGTCGGGATGGTCCCCTATTACGATTTGAAGATCGAGCGCCGCTCCGGCCGCCCCCTTACGATTTCCGCCATGCTGCGCGACAAGCGCGAGGCGGAGTGGCTGGCGGCGGAGATCAGGAAATCCCTGCGCTGACGACGAATTCCTTTTCTTTCCGCCGACCGGGGTATAGATTCCCTGGATGCCGACACCACGGGTGCGCTGCCCCGAATTCCTTCCGGGGTTCACCTGGATCAACACGCGCCGGCCCCTGACGGTCGCCGGCGATCTGCGCGGTCGCGTGGCGGTGCTCGACTTCTGGACCTACTGCTGCATCAACTGCATGCACGTCCTGCCGGTCCTGAAGCGCATCGAGGAGCGATTCGCGCGGGATCCCTTCGTGGTGATCGGCGTCCACTCCGCGAAGTTCTTCTCCGAAAAGGACCCGCAGAACATCCGCCGGGCGGTGCAGCGCTACGGCATCGTCCATCCCGTCCTCGTCGACGCGGAGCACGACATCTGGGAACGCTTCGCGGTGCACGCCTGGCCGACCCTCGTGCTGGTCGATGCCGCGGGCTATGTGCGCGAGACGCTCCCGGGCGAGGTGAACGAGACCGATCTCGCCGGGGCGATCGACTCGCTCCTCGCCGAGGGACGCGACAAGGGGATCCTGGCGGCCGGGCCGCTGGATGTAAAGCCCGATCCGGAGGCGGACGGCACCTTTCTGCGTTTCCCCGGACGGGTGCACGTGGCGAAGGATCGACTGTTCATCGCCGACAGCGGCCACAACCGGATCGTCGTCGCGGATCTCGACGGCCGGGTGCAGGGGATCATCGGCGAGGGGGGCGCCGGGGCGCACGACGGCCCCGCGGAGGAGGCGTCGTTCCACGCGCCGCAGGGGCTCGCCACCGACGATCAGAACCTGTACGTCGCCGACACCGGCAACCACCTGCTGCGCGGCGTCGATCTCTCGACTCTCGAGGTGACCACGCTGGCCGGCACGGGAGTCAAGGGGGAAGAGCCGGTCAAGTTCGATCCGGCGCTCCCCCGGAGCGTGGCGCTGCGCTCCCCATGGGGTCTTCTGAGAATCGGCCGGCAGGTGCTCATCGCCATGGCAGGGAGCCACCAGGTCTGGGTGTACGACACGGAGAAGCGCCTTCTCGGCCCCTGGGTCGGCACCGGGCAGGAGGATCACGTCGACGGCCCCGTGGCCGAGGCCGCGCTGGCCCAGCCGAGCGGCCTGGCGCAGGCCGGCCGCTACATCCTGATCGCCGACAGCGAGATCAGCAGCGTGCGCGTCGTCGACCTGGAGGATTCGAACGTGAAGACGATCGTGGGGCGCGGTCTGTTCGATTTCGGAGACGAGGTGGGCCCGCCCGAGCAGGTCCTGCTGCAGCACCCGCTCGACGTCGCCGTCGGCAACGGCACCCTCTACGTCGCCGACAGCTACAACAACAAGATCAAGGCGATCCTGTTCGGGTCGATGCAGACCCGCACCCTCTTCGGCGACGGGAATCCCGCGACTCTGTACGAGCCGGGCGGCCTGGCCGTCTCGGGCGACACGGTGTACATCGCCGACACCAACAACCACCGCATCCTGCGCGGCGACTCCAGGACCGGCGCCCTCGAAGAGGTCAGACTCAAGGGGGAGTGAAAGGCGCTCGCGCCGGCTCAGTCCCGGCCGAATCAGCCGCGCCCTGACTCCAGGACCAGCAGAGTCAGATCGTCTTCGGGAGGCCGGCCGCCCGCGTGACGGTCGGTCTGTTTCATGGCCGATTGGACCACGTCCTCGATCGCTCCCTTGCCTCCGGTGAGGACCTGGAGCAGGCGATCCCGTCCGAATTCGTTTCCGGACGGATCGCGCACCTCGTACAGGCCGTCGGAGTAGATCGCCAGCCGCTCGCCCGGCGCGAACGGAGCGATCGCGGTCGGATTTTTCGACAACCCGATCCCGTGGGACAGGAGCGGCGTCGTGGCGGCCAGAAGCCGGGGCGCCTCCCCCGGCTTCCAGAGGGCGCCCGGCGGGTGGCCCGCATTCAGATAATGCAGCGTCCGGCCGGGCACGTCCACGATGCCGAAGAGAGCGGTGACGACGCGCGCTACGTTGAGCGGCTCGAGAATGTCGAGCACCGCCCGCGCCGCGGGGGCGAGGTCGATCCGCTCGCGCCCGGTGTTTTCCGAGAGCACCCGGCCGACGGCCGTCTTGATCATGCCGACCAGGAGCGCCGCCGGCACGCCGTGGCCGGCGACATCGGCGACCATCACGAACAGGCGGTCCTCTCCGAGCGGGACGACGTCGTACAGGTCTCCTCCCACCGTCTCGCACGAGACCCAGGCGGAGGCGGCGCGGATCGTGCCGAAATTCTTCGGCAGCCCCTGCGGCAGGAGAGCGCGCTGGAAGCGCCGGGCACGCTCCAGATCTTCGGTCAGGCGGCGGATCAGATCGTTGCGCTCCGCCGCCAGGCGCTGCATGTCGAGGCACCAGGCGACGAGCGACGTGAGAACCGCCTTGGAGAACGGCTTGGTGATGAAATAGAAGGCCCGCTCCTCGATCGCCCGCACCAGCTTGTCGTCCAGATCGGTCACGGAGCCGGTGACCAGGACCACCTCGGTGCGCGGCCTGAGCGCCTTGATGGCGCGCGTCACCTCGAAGCCGTCGAGCCCCGGCATGCGCACGTCCACGATGGCGACGTCGAACTCTTCGCGCTTCGCCGCTTCGATCGCCTCCTCGCCCGAGGAGAATCCGTGCACCTCGTGGCGGGGGGCGAGGATCCGCTCCACCGTCCGGAGCATCGCCGGATCGTCGTCCACCACCAGGACGCGCGCCGTCCCTGTCTTCATGTCGTGTCCGCCGAGCGGTCCGGCCCCTGTGCCGCCTGCGCGACCGGACCCGTCCGCTCGGATGTCCCCTTCGGTCCGGCTCCCTTGTGCGCCTCAGCCCGCGGCCGCGCCGCCTGCGCCGCGCCGGCCTCTCCCGCCACCGGCAGCGACACGATGACCGTGGTGCCGCGGCCGGGATGGCTGTCCACGGTCATCTCGCCATCGCTCTCCCAAAGGATCGACCGCGTGATCGCCAGTCCCAGGCCGGCCCCCTCCTGCTTCGTGGTGTAGAACGGCTCGTGGATCCTTTTCATCTCTTCCGGCGAGATGCCGGCGCCGGTGTCGGAGATCCGCACCTCGACGCGAGGGCCCGCCTGGCGCGCCTGCACCTTGAGCCGTCCGCCGGCCGGCATGGCGTCGAGGGCGTTGGTGAACAGGTTCAGGAACACCTGTTCGAGCCCTCCGAGGCTGGCCGCGACCTCCGGCAGCTCGTCGGCGACCTTCTTCTCCAGGATGACCGCCGCCCGCTTCATGCGTGTGCCGAGAATCGCCAGGGTCCCCTCGAGCGCCCTCGCGATCGAGGCGCTGCCGGACGGCCGCGACTGCGAGCGCGCCAGCTGCAGCATGCCGTCGAAGATCCTCTGGCAGATCTGGGCCGACTGCTCGATCTGCGCCAGGTCCTGGGCGAGCACCTCCGGCTTCGAGGTGCCCGACTCGAGCTCCTCGCGCGCCTGCTGGGCGAGCGGCAGGATGGCGCCGATGGCGTTCTTGACGTCGTGCGAAATGGCGCGCGCCAGATCGGCCATCGCGTGCTTCTTCTCCGCGTCGATGATGCGCTCCTCCATCGACAGGGCGCGCCTCGCGTTGTGGATGACCGAGGCGACGTGGCGCACCACGCGCTCGACCCCCTGCGCCTCAGGAGCGCCGAGCGCCCTCGGATTGCGCGCGGCGATCTTCAGGAGGCCGAGCAGCTCCCCCTCGTGCTGCAGCGGGGCCCACAGGATCGTCCCCTCCGCAGGCTCCCGGCGCTTGCCGCCCCAGCGCAGAAGACGCGCCACCGAGTTGTGATCCCGGCCGTGCTCCTCGCGCGCCCCGCCCTCGCGCCCCCCGTCGGCGGCCTCGTGGTGCGCCTTCTTCGGGCGGTCGAAGGAGGCCCAGTGGATCGACGTCGCCCGGTGCAGCACGCCGCGCAGATCCACCGGAACCTTGATCCTCCGGCCGATGCGCTCGCTCTTGCGCTTGGCCCAGGCGATCTGCTCGGCGTGCAGCACCAGGCGGGCCGCCTCGTCCTCGGCGATCAGGATGGCGCTGCTGTGGTCGTAACGCGTCAGGGCTCGCAGACCGTGCAGGATCTGGTAGAACAAATCCTGCGGGCGTAGCTCCCGCACCGTCTTGTCCTTGATCTGGTCCACGACGCGATTGACGCGGCGCTCCTCGCGCAGCGCCGCCTCGTGCCCCACCTTGCGGCACAGTCGAGCCAGGAAGCGTCCGTCCCCCGGCTCGAAGTTCGAGCCGCGCCGGCGCAGCGCCATCAGGCCGGCCGGACGCCCGCTGACGAGGATGGGCGCCATGATCTCGTGGCTCGACAGTTCGGGCCGCTCGAGGTTCAGAAACGCCCTGACGGTCTCCTCCTTCCATCCCGGCGTCGAATCCCCCCAGCCGAGAGTTGTCAGCTCTCCCGACACCGGCTTGCGCAGGATCACGGCGCCGGCCTGCGCCGACAGGTGGGACGCGATGCGCGCCAGGGCGAACTTGTAGATCTTGACCGGATCGTCGATTTGCTCGACCTGCCGGGACAGCTCCGCCTGGAAGCGATCCCGATCCCTGAAAGCGGCCATACGTCAGTTCTCCGCGCGAAGGGGCAAGACTATCAGGTCTGCGACCGCGCCGCACACGGACACACGTTCCCTCTCGTCTGTCACGGTGAAATCGAATCGGTCTCCGGCCGCCGGCCGGAGCGTCAGACGCCTCAGGAGCCTCCGTACCCGATCTGGACGTCGGATCCGTCGACGATCACGGGAACGGAGCGGTCCCCCTTCGAGTGTTTCAGCATCTCGGAGAGGAGCGACCGGTCCTTCAGGACGTTCAGGTATTGGACGTCGTACCCGTCTTTGGCGTAGGCCTCACGGGCCGCGGTGGTGTAGGGTCAGCTGTCCTTGCCGAAGATGCGAACGGTTTTAGGCATGGCGAGTCCCTCCAACGCGGGATCGTAGCACCCCAACCCCGGCCGATCAACGCGCCCACGGTCGAGCGCCCCGGCGCTGGCCGGGACGGTCATGTAGGATGCTTCCGTAAATGAGGAGGCTTTGGTGCAAGCAACGGAGAGGCGTGGTGAGCCGTGGAGGACTCGAACCTCCGACCCGCTGATTAAGAGTCAGCTGCTCTACCAGCTGAGCTAACGGCCCACGTTCACTGCAAACGCTTGGGGTGAGTGATGGGACTCGAACCCACGACGACCGGGGCCACAACCCGGGGCTCTACCACCTGAGCTACACTCACCGCATCTTATCAGTCGTGACCGCGCATCCCGGGGACGTCGCGAGGGGAACGGGGTGGCGCGCCTGAGGGGATTCGAACCCCTGACCCACGGCTTAGAAGGCCGTTGCTCTGTCCCCTGAGCTACAGGCGCGTTCGATCCGCCGTCGGCCGCGCCCGGCTGTCACCACCACGAAGCCTCACGAAGGCGCACATCTTACCATAGCGGCCGCGCGGGCCATGCGCGGCGAGCGCGCCGTCCTAAGGCGCCGCGGTCATTGCGCCTGGAACGGAAAACTCCTCAACCGCCCCGTCGCGTCCACGCTCACCAGAGTGTGCGGCCCCGGTCTCAACCCCTCCGCCGGCAGGACCACCTGAATCTTTCCGTCGGATGCGCCGCTCCAGGACCCCTGCCACAGCTCGTGCCCTCCCGGCCCCTCGAGCTTGAGGCGATAGGGCGAGCGGGCGGCCGGGTCACCCGCCCCCGGCCGGAACTCCACGCGGAAGGCTCCCCCCTCGGCGACGAGCGGCAGGCGCGTCGGCGACGGGCCCGCCCGAAGCCCCTCGGCGCTCGGCTGTAGCCCGACGATCGGTGCTGCCGGGTCGAGCACCAGGGGCGCCGAAGCCGGCGGCGGAACCGTGCGCCGTCCGATCAGCCACGCCACCGGCACGAGCGCCACGAGGAGCAGGGCGACGACCTGAATCCACAGTCCGGCCGGACGCTGGCCCGTCACATCCTGCATGACCGCCCCCGACCACGCTGCAAGGTGGAAAGCGAAGGCCCCGACGCCTGAGCCCAGGCAGCGGGGCCTCGCGGAATGGGTGGCGCGCCTGAGAGGATTCGAACCTCCGACTCCCAGCTCCGGAGGCTGGTGCTCTGATCCACTGAGCTACAGGCGCGTGTCTCGACCGGGACGACGGCGCTCCTTCTTGAACCCGGAAGTGGTCGGGGCGAGTGGATTCGAACCACCGACCCTCTGCTCCCAAAGCAGATGCGCTACCAGGCTGCGCTACGCCCCGAGACGCCCTATTCTACAACAGCAGAGGATCCATTCCGGGGGTCGCCATCTCAAGCAGGCGATGCGACGGCTCGACTCGACTGTGCAGATCGCAGATCTACGGGCCGGCCGTGCTGCTTCGACGCTGAAGGGGAGTCGCTTCGCGAATCAGTGATGGCCGCGTGGCGCTGCGCGATGACCGCCGCCACCACCGCCATGCGGCATCATCATTCCGCCGCCGTGACCGCCGCCGCCCTGCGCCATCATCATTCCACCGCCGCCGCCGCGTGGGGCGTAGTGGATGGATCCGCCGCCGCTGCCGCGGGGTACCGTGCGGTACCCGCCGCCGCTGCCGCCATGACCATAGTAGGGAACGTTGCAATGGTAGCCGTAGTGATAGGCGGGGTAATAGTAGTAGGGATAGTAGGCGTAATACGGATAGTAATAAGGATAGCCGTACGAGAGCCCGAAGCTGACATAGCTCGGGTAGTAGTAGCTCGTGCCGGGATAGTAGTACGCGCCGCCGTCCGGGATCTCCTCGATCCCTTCCTGGTGCCCGTCCGAAGGAGGAGGTGCCGCCTCACCCGACGGAGGGTACGTCTCGTCCTGCGTTCCCATCCGGCTCGGCCGCCCCCAGCCGTTCGTGTCGGTCCCGCCCTGGGCAGGCGCCCCCTCGCGATTCTCCAGGGTCACGCCCGCGCTGATGATCGCGTCCACAAGGTGCCCGGTCGCGCCCGCCTGCATCAGACGGTCGATGTCCCCCGGAGCGACGCGGAAGGTCAGGTGATTCTTCTCGATGCGCGCCACGATGTCGTCCTCGCTCACGCCGGCGTCAAGCAGGCCGATGACGTAATCGACGGTGACCGCCTTCCCGCCTTGCGCCGAGGCGCGGGTGGGAAGAAAAATGGCCGCGACGACGGCCACGACCAGAAGCGGAAAGATCAGGGACGACAGGAACACGGTCGGGTTTTTCTTCATGGCGTTCTCCATGGCACCTTTGAGACATATCATACACCTCCCGGAGGCCTGCGGCATCAAGTAATTCCCGGAAGCCCGCTCCGGACGGCGTTCCCCGCCGGGCCCCCACCCGGGTGCCGTGAAGCCGCCCATCATCCCCTTCGTCCCCCCGCCTCCTCGTGTCTGCTGGTAGAATCCCGGCGCTTCCCTGGAGACGCGTCGTGAAGATTGGCCTGCTCGGCTTCGCCAAGGTCGGCAAGACGACCCTTTTCAACATTTTGACCGGCGCCCACGTCGCCGTGGACAAGTACGCCTCCGGCAAGGTCGAACCGAACGTCGGCGTCGCCAAGGTCCCGGAGCCGCGGCTCGAACGCCTGTCGGCCATGTTCAAGCCCAAGAAGACCACCTTCGCGCACGTCGACTTCCTCGACATCCAGGGGCTCGAGAAGGGGGAGGCGAAGACCCTCGACTTGAAGGAGATGCGCAATGTCGACGCCATCGCTCACGTGGTGCGAGCCTTCCGCGACGACTCGATCCCGCATGCCGAGGGCTCGGTCGACGCGCGCCGGGACATCGCCACCATGGAGACCGAGCTGATCCTGGCCGACCTCGACGTCGCGCAGCGCCGCCTCGAGCGCCTGGAGCTCAACATCAAGAAGGCGAAAAACAAGGACGACGAGCTGGAGCTACCCGTCATGAAGCGCTGCCTGGAGGCGCTCGAGCGCGAAGTCCCGATCCGCGAGCTGGATCTGTCCGAGGAGGACGTCAAGAAGATCCGCGGCTTCGCGTTCCTGACCGCCAAGCCGCTGCTCGCGATCATCAATCTGGACGAATCGGACGTCCCGAAGATGGCCGGCTTCGTCGAGGCGTTCCGCCTGGAGGCCTACGCCTCGAGGCGCCGCATGGCCCTGTGCGCCATCTCCGCCAAGGTGGAAGAGGAGATCGCCTCGCTCGATCCCACAGACGCCCGGGCTTTCCTGGACGATCTCGGCGTTTCTGAGCCGGCCAAGGATCGGCTCATCCGCGCCGCTTTCGGGCTTCTCGGCCTCGTGCAGTTCTTCACCGTGGGCGAGGACGAATGCCGGGCCTGGCCGATTCGCGCCGGCGCGCCCGCGCCACGCGCCGCCGGGACGATCCACTCCGACTTCGAGAAGGGGTTCATCCGCGCCGAGGTGGTGTCCTACGACGACCTCGTGGCCGCCGGAAGCCTGGCGGCGGCGCGCGAGAAGGCAAAGCTGCGTTCCGAGGGGAAGGCCTATGTCGTGAAGGACGGCGACGTGATCAATTTCCGCTTCAACGTCTAGGAGTGTGTCCGGACCGCGAGGAGAGCGTCCGCCAGCGCCTCGTCCTGTTCCGGAAGAACGGTCCGTAGATCGAGAAGGACTTTCCCTCCCTCGATGCGCGCGATGACGGGAGTGGCGAGGCGTCGTAGGGCCGTCCCGAGCGCGCGGGCGGATTTGCCGGGGGCGCTCAGGACCACGAGGAAAGTCGGCAGCCCCTCGCCCGGCGCCGAGCCGCCCCCGGACAGCGATTGTCCGGGAGCTATCGCGACCGACAGCCCGTCGCCGGCGCGCCTTGCGATCGACTCCACCAGTCTGCGCGCGCGCGTCTCGATCTCCGCTGCCGTCGTCGTCAGCATGCGCAGGGACGGCAGGCCCTTCTCGGCCGTGCCGCGGGCATACTCGAGAAGCACCTCCTCGAGCGCCGCATAGGTCACCTTGTCGACGCGCAGCGCCCGTGTCAGCGAGTTTTCCTTCATCGGCTTCACCAGCTCGGGGCGGCCGATGATCAGGCCGGCCTGCGGCCCCCCCAGCAGCTTGTCGCCGCTGAAGCAGATGACGTCGGCGCCGTCGGCGAGGGCGTCGTACACCGACGGCTCGTTGTGGATCCCGTGGGCCGCCAGGCCGATCAGATTCCCGCTCCCCTGGTCCAGGAGCACCGGCACTCTCTTCCTCCTGCCGAGAGCGGTCACGTCCTCGAGGCTGGCCTGCGCCGTGAATCCGACGATGCGGTAGTTGCTCGGGTGGACCTTGAGAATCATGCCGGTCTTCGGGCCGATGGCGCGCTCGTAGTCCCGAAGCCGCGTCTTGTTGGTCGTGCCGACCTCGCGCAGGATGGCGCCGCTCTTCCGCATGACGTCCGGGATGCGGAACGAGCCGCCGATCTCGACCAGCTCTCCGCGCGACACGATCACTTCCTTCCCTTCGGCGAGGGTGTTGAGGGCGAGGAGAACCGCGGCGGCATTGTTGTTGACCACGTGGAACCCCTTCCCCGGGAACAGCAGGCCGAGGACCCGGTCGAGGTGGGAAGAGCGTGAGCCGCGCGCCCCCTGCGCGAGGTCGTATTCGAGGGTGGTGTAGGCCCGGGACACCTCCGCCATCCGGCGGGTCGCCGCCTCGGGGAGGATCGCGCGCCCGAGATTGGTGTGCAGGACGACCCCCGTGGCGTTGATGACCGGCCTCATCGTGGATGCGGTCCGGGCCCGGACCTCGTTCCCGACCCAGGTCAGGAGTCCCTCCACCTCGGTGCGCGCGGCGGAGGCATCGAGCGCACCCGATCGGATTCGCTTCCTCAAGGCATCGAGGCGCTCCCGCACCAGGGCGGTCACCAGACGGCGTCCGTGCCGGGCGGCCTCCTGGCGCACTTCCTCCCGCTCCATGACGGCGTTCACCTGGGGAAGGGCTCTGAGGGCCTCGCGGGCGGCCGATCGCGCTGGCGCGCGGCTTATGGAGCGCTCGGGGGCGGTTCGGGACGCAGCCATCGGAGGTTCCATCGGCCCCTGTGAGCCTGTCCGGGCGCGAGCACAAAGTTGCAATCGCGCGGGGGAACGGATTTCACCACACGTCCGAAGCGGCTGTCAAAGATCCGGCTTTTGAATTTGTCCGCGGCCGGACTCTATATTCAGTCGGGAACCTCACGTGTCCGGGGGGCCGCCGGCCTTGACCGTCGAAGAAGAGATCAAGAAGATCGACACCGACATCACCAAGCTGAAGATCCAGTTCGACCTCTACTTCGGCGGGTCGGTCCCGAAGCCCCCGACCGACCAGCGCGACGCCCTCGACAAGCAACTCAAGAAGCTGCAGTTCAATCTCAAGTCCTCCGGCGATCGTTTCCTGTACAACTCGGTCCTCAACAAGTTCAACGCCTACACCGAGCTGTGGATGAAGCAGCTGCGGGTGAAGGAGGAAGGCGTCCACCTGCACCCCCTGGCCCGGCGCCACGCGCAGCAGGCCGGGGCGGCCGCGGCCGCGAACGGAGGGTCGCGCCCCCCGACCTCTTCCCCCGCCCCC
>DATFVU010000192.1:0-6378 GCA_035260145.1 Candidatus Polarisedimenticolia bacterium
CACCGTGCTGTGGTGACACCCGAGGCTGCGGGCGATCTGCCGGTGCGCCGAGCCGGCCACCAACCCCCGGGCGATGGGGGCGCTCCACTCGGGACGCTTCAGATAATAAGAGAAGGCGAAACTCTGCTGGGAGAACGTGCGGCGGCAGACGCCGCAACGGAAGCGAGGCACCGTCCGCCCGTCGCACCGCCTGCGATAGGAACCATGGCGCGAGCAGGGAAAAGTCCCGATACGCCTTTGATGCTCGGGGCAATCCGACCACGGACAGAAGGCGGGGAGAAAGGCCCGGGGCGGAATCAGCTCCACGATCAGCGCGGGCTCCATGCCCGCCGCAGATCAAAATGCGGGCCAGGCCCTCACTCTCAACCCTGCGCCCAAGTGGGCACGACGGAGGTGCGGCTGTGTTCATGCAGGAACGCGCGTCCGCGCTGACGTTTCACCGGCAAACAGACTCTTGCCACACACTCTCGGCGCCACTATGGATAGAATGGCGCGGCTTCGACCGGCCTCGGGAGACTCGATGGGGGAGCGAGAAACGCCCGGATCGCCCGCGGACACTCCCTTCTTCAGCGCGGGCGTCGCCTACGGGGAAGGCAGGACCGTCAACGAGTGGATCGTCCCCGTTCGGATGCTCCCGAAGGGAAGCGGCCGGGCGCTCGACCTCGGATGCGGCGATGGGGGCGGGCGCGTCGCCCTGGAGGAGAAGGGGTACACCTGGGTCGGACTGGACGTGAGGCGCGACGGCGCCGCGTCCGTCGTCGCCGACGCGCATCGGCTCCCGTTCGAGGACGGCAGCTTCGACGTCGTCTATTCCCTGCAGGTGTTCGAGCACCTCTCCCGGCCCTGGGACGCGATGGGGGAGGTCGTCCGCGTCCTGAAGCCGGGCGGGATCTTCTGCGGCGGAGTGGCGGCGCTGGAGCCGTTCCACGATTCGTACTTCAACTACACGCATTGGGGGCTGGAATCGATCCTGCGCCAGGCCGGCTTCGTGCCGCGCCGGATCGAGCCGGGGGCCAGCGCCTTCCTGGTGCTCCTGCATCACCTGGTCGATGGCGGCGGCCCCCAGTTCTCCCGGTGGATCGCCTGGACGACGGTGCGCCCCTTTCTCTTTATGTTGCGGCTCTTCGGAACCGGATTCATCCTCCTGCGCTACGGTCGCGGGTCGCCGCAGAGGCGTCAGATCGACGCCTATTTCGCGAAATTTCCGCTGCGCTTCGCGGGCCACCTTCATTTCCTGGCGGAGAAGGCGGCGCTCCCCTCCGTCAGCGCGGGTCGGCGCGCTCCTTAAGCGTGAAGATCGCGACGTCCCCCGCCGCGATGATCGGTCGGCCCAGAAACGCCAGCAGGTCCTGGAATTTCTTCCGCCCGGTTTCGCTCCTGAAGGGGACGATAGGGTGGGTGCTCATGAGCCGATTCAGCTCGCCTCCATTCACCAGAAGATGCGTGAACCCGGCGTGAAGCAGCCAATCGCGCGCCGCCTCGGCGGACGGCGTGGACTCCAGCGGCTCGCGCAGCGGTGAGACATCGTGCTGCGAGGAGGCGACGAAGCGCCGGGGAAATCCGAACCCCCGCGTCTCTCCGATGAACAGGACGCGCGCGTCGCGCGGCAGAGAGCCGCTCTCCGCGAAGGCCGGAGCGGGATTGTGAACCACCACCGAGGGGGGCCAGGCGAGAGGATCGGCCACGGCGATGCGTGGCCCGCCCAGCCGCCCCATCTGTCCCGACGTGAAGGCGACCCCGAGCGCCGCCGTCACGCCCAGGGCCAGCGCTCCGGCGACGAAGCCGAGCCGCCTGGCGCTCCCCGCCGACGCGGCGAGCGCCATGAGCAGCGCCAGGCCGGGAGTCAGGAAGCGCGGGAGGATCGAGGTCAAGGACCAGGCCAGGAGGCCGAGGGCAGCGGCTCCGGCGATCGCGTATCGCCGTCTCCCGCGGATGGTCAGAAGGCCCATCAGCGACGCGAGCAGGAGCGGCGCGAGATAGGAAAGATGAGGCATCAAGGCGGCCAGCGGAGCGCCGGGCCAGGTCCCGCCCGACTGCGAGGACAGGACGCTCAGGGAGTCCCGCCAGAGCGTTTCGATCCCTTCCCTGTGCCAGCCGAGCGGTGCCAGGGGATCGCCGAGCAGCACGAGGTTCTTCAGCCACCAGGGGAGGCTCCCCAGCGCCAGACCGAAAAGCGCGAGCGCCACCCGAAGAGGGATGGACCACGGCCCCGTCCGTCGTTTCATGGCGCCCGATGGACGCTCGTCCGGAGGGCCGAGCGCCACGATCGCCAGGACGATCGCCGCCCAGGTGATCCCCTGGAGGCGCGCCGAGACGCCGACTCCCGAGAGGAGGCCCGCGAGCAGCGGAGCCCCGCGGTCATGCCGCCCCTCGACCGCCACCGCCAGCGCCGCGACAAGCGCCGCGATCAGGAACCCCTCCGCCGCCGGCAGCGCCGGCACCAGGACACAGGAGGGCAGGAGCGGCAGCGTGGCGCCGCACAGAGTGGCGAGCCGGTCCGGCGCGCCGATGCGTCTGGCCAGGGCGGCGAGCGCCTGGCCCGCCAGGACGAAACTGGCGAGGTGCAGGAAGGCGGGCGCGCGATCGCACCCGATCGCGAGCGGGCCGGCCGCGATCATCTGGAACAGCGCCGGGAAGGAGGAGAAGAGATTCTCTTCATGGGGCAGGAGGCGGCCGTCCCGGAGCGCCTGCCACGGCAGGCCCAGGTGATAGACCAGAGCATCGTGGAAGAAGGGCGGAGCCGCCGCGATCGGCAGGAGGATCAGAGAGGGAATCGCGATCGGCGCCAGCCGAAGTCCTTTCCGGGCGAGCCCCCGGTACCGCCCGGCCGCGGCGAGCGCTCCCGTGATGAGCAGGAGGAGCGCCGGCCGGAACCCTCCCAGAAGACCGGAGAGGACGAAAGCCGACGACAGGACGGCGCAGCCGAGCAGGAAGTCGACCGGCAGCTCCAGCCGCGGACCGATCGCCAGACGCGCCGTCCGACGCGCCCTCGCGCCGATGCCCATGAGGCACAACGAGAGGCCCGCGGCCGCAAGGAACGACAGGAGGATCGCCCCGAGGCTTTTCATGTCCGGTCCCCACCCGGCCCCGGGTGAATCGCCACGGGTCCGCGACGGGATCTTGCCTCGATTCGCGACCTCCGTGTCGGGAATTCTGGCCCCGTGTTAGGCTGCTGTTCCATCGCGGCCGCACCCTCCGCCGGCGGTGCGAACGGTGAATCAGGATGAAACGACGCTGGAACATCTGGATGTGGTCGGGCTTCCTGCTGGTTCTGGCCGCCCCGATCACCTACGGGACCGTCTTCGTCCGCTTCCCGTCGACGCGCGACCTGCCCTGGGCGACGTTCCTGATATTGGGCGTGGGTCTGTCGCTGGCGGCCGTGGGCGTCGGGCGCGCCTACGGCGAGCCGCAGGTCTACCGTGGCAAGATGGCCGGCCCGATCCTGATGGGGCTGGGCGCGGCTGTCGCGGCGTTCTTCTGCTATCAATTCTTCGTGTTTACTCGGCAGCTGCCGCCTTCGAACGGCGCTCCGCGAGTCGGCCAGGCGGCGCCGGATTTCACGCTTCCCGATCAGGAGGGGAGCCCGGTGACGCTCTCGAGCCTGCTTGCAGGCGGCGGTCAAGGGGACCGCGGGGGCGCCGTCCTCCTGATCTTCTACCGTGGCTATTGGTGACCGTTCTGCAACTCCGAGTTACGGGGTTTTCAGGATCGGCTCGCTGACTTCAAAGCACGCGGGGTTCGTCTTCTCGCCATCAGCGTGGATCCTCCGGAGATCAATCGCGCGCACCGATTGAAGCAGGGGTATGAATTCACCTTCCTCTCCGATGCGAACGCCGAGGTGATTCGGCGCTACGACCTGTTGCACCCGTCGGCGGGACCGGGGAGCGTGGACATCTCGCGCCCGGCCGAGTTCCTCATCGATGCCGCGGGCACGGTCCGGTGGGAGAACATCACGACGTCGTTCGCGGTGCGCGCCCGGCCCGAGCAGGTCTTGAAGATTTTCGACGATCTCGGCCTGAGCGCGGCCGGGCGGGGGCTGGGAGGCTAGTGCTTTTTCTTCTTTGATTTCTCGACCTCGGCCCGCGCTCCCGAGAAGGTGTAGCTCAGGACCGTGCCGTCCTTCCTCGTCCAGACCATCCGCCCGGCGATCGAGTCGCCGGTGATCAGCCCGGTCCAGCGGATCTTCCCGTTCTGCCGGCTCTCGGTGTCGACCGCAAAGTCGCTTCCGTGGATCTTGTAGCCGGCAGAGGTGAAGCCATACATGTACCAGGCCTCGGATCGGAACACTCCCTGCTGCATAAGAAGAGTGTCCTTGGTCGCCTTCTCCCCCCGGGAGGCGGCGTCGGAGTCCGGCGTGACACTGACGTTCCAGGAGCCGTATTCGGTCGGCTTCTTCTTCCTCGCCAGGGCCGGCGTCGCAACGAACGCGAAGACCACGAGCACGGCGGCAACCGGAACAGCCCATCTCGCCATCGGATGAATCCTCCCCCACGCGGTGCGCTTCGATCCCGTCGTGCAACTTAAATTCCCGGCGACCGAGAGTCAAAGTCGAGCCGCCTCGCATCCGTGCCGCAGGCTGCGTCACGGGATTGACAGCCCGTTCCGGCCCGTGACAGCGTAACGAGACTCCCGGGCCGGAGCCTCCGGCGAGGGGGCACCGGGCGCGCAAGCCGAGGCCGTCGAGGGGATCGATGCGGACGAGATCGGTCGGGGGGGGAGGGAAGAGGCCGCGCGCGGCCTCATGGGGCTCCGCTCCGGAAGGGGTCGATCTCGGGAGACTGAGACGCGAGCGCCTGGGCCGGCTCCAGGCGGCGATGCGCGCGCACGGGGCGGAGGCCTGCCTGTTCTTCAACCAGGGGAACGTGCGATACGCCACCGGCAGCTCCGTCATGACGGTCTACAGCATGAGCGCCTTCGTGCGCTGCGCCCTCGTCCCGGTCGAGGGAGCCCCCATCCTGTTCGAGCATCCCGGCTCGATGCACCTGTCGCGCCGGATCGTCGAGGACGTCCGGCCGCTGCGGGCGTGGGAGTGGACGGACGACCCCGCGCGCGAGGCGGGGCGCTGCGTCAGCGAGATCCTCGGCGCCCTGCGCGAGCGGGGCGTGACTTCGAAACGTCTTTTCGTGGACGCGCTGGGCACTCCCGCCTACCTGGCCCTGGGGCGCGAAGGGGTGGAGGTCGCCGATCCCGGGCGGATCGTCCTCGACGCCCGCGAGGTGAAGACCCCGGAGGAGATCCGGATCATGGAGCACAACGCCGCCATCGGCATGAAGATGCTCGGCGCCTTCGAGAGGGCGATGGAGCCCGGCGTGAGGGAGCGGGAGCTCCTGGCGGTGATCACCGACACCCTGCTTCGCGAAGGAGGGGAATATCTGATCACGCGGGCGTGCGTCTCGGGCCCGCACACCAACCCGTGGAATCTCGAAGCGGGCGATCGGGCGCTCGAGGCGGGAGACCTGGTCTTCGTCGACACCGACGCGATCGGATACGAGGGCTACTTCATCGACGTGTCGCGCACCTTTCTATGCGGCGACGCGGCGGCGACTCCGGCCCAGCGCGAGCTGTACCGGATCGCCCACGACTGGCTGAGCGGGGCGACCCGCGCGCTCGAGACCGGGATCACGCTGCGCGACCTGGCGGAACGGATGCCTCGGCTGCCCGCCCGGTTCCTGCCGCAGCGTTACGAGGTGATGGCTCATTGCGCAGGGCTCGCGGACGAGGGTCCGAGCATCGGCTATCCTCAAGATGAGCAGCCGAACGGGGCCCGCACGCTGCGCGAGGGGATGGTGGTCTGCCTCGAGGTGTACGCGGGGGAGCGCGGCGGCCGCGAGGGGGTCAAGCTCGAGGATCAGATCCTGATCACGCCCACGGGGGCGCGCGTCATGATCCCCTATCCGTTCTGTGCGGCGCTTCTCTAGCGGGCGGCGCCCGGAAGCGCTCAACGCCTGCGCGCGTACCGGCCGTCGAAGGCGACGGTCCACGTCCTGCCGCCGTCGGTCGATTGCTCCCAGAGTTGACGGACGATTCCGCCGCCCGTGGCCTCCCAGGTGATGCGATCCGTCATCGTCCCGTCGCCGGCGGGACGGGCGCCGCCCCGCAGGATCATGCGGCCGTCCTTGAACGTTCCCTCCAGCAGGAGCAGAGAGCCGTGACTGTCGACCCAGGTCTGGTGCCAGAGATCGCGCGCCGCGTCGTAGGCGTTGAGGCTCGTGCCGGTCATGCCGCTCGTCCCCTCCCAGTTCTCCTGAAGCCCGCAGCCCCCCTGAATCCGGACGATCCGGTTGGTGCCCGCCAGCGCGCCATCCGGCGTCCGCACCTCCCAGTCTCCGATCCAGAAGTCGAACTGGCGATGTCGCGCGTCGTCGCAGGGGCGCGCCT
>DATFVU010000193.1:0-7798 GCA_035260145.1 Candidatus Polarisedimenticolia bacterium
GCGGACGCCATCCGGACCGTCTCCCTGCGCCGCGGCTACGACGCGGCGGAGTACGCCCTCGTCGCCTTCGGCGGCGCCGGCGGCCAGCACGCCTGCGGCGTCGCCGAACGCCTGGGGATCCCGGTCGTCGTGGTGCCGGCCGACGCCGGCCTCCTCAGCGCGCTCGGCCTGCGGCACGCCGTCCTGGAGCGCTTCGCCGAGATGCAGGTCCTCGAGCCGCTCGAGAGCGTCGCCGGGCGCCTGGGGGAGATGATGAACCGTCTGGCGGACCAGGCGGTCGCCCTGGTCGAGTCCGAAGGGGTGCCGAAGGACAGGATCGATGTGCGCCGTCGCGCGGCGCACCTGCGCTTCGCCGGGCAGGACTCGGTGGTCGAGGTGTCTTACGCGGAGGGGATGGCGCTCGAGCAGGCGTTCGAGGATCGCTACACCGCCCTGTTCGGCCACAGACCGGAGGGACGCCCGATCGAGGTCGAGTCGATCCGCGCCATCGCTTCGTCCCGCCCGCAGGCCGACGACGACCGGCGACCCGCTCCCGCCGCGGTGGCGGCCGTCGCCGCGGGCTCGAGGCGCGCCTATTTCGGCGGCGCCATCATCGACACTCCGTTCTTCGATCGAAGCGCCCTGGCGCC
Source organism: Candidatus Polarisedimenticolia bacterium (assembly GCA_035260145.1). Lineage (GTDB taxonomy): Bacteria > Acidobacteriota > Polarisedimenticolia > Gp22-AA2 > Gp22-AA2 > Gp22-AA3. The sequence continues at coordinate 630 of DATFVU010000193.1, forward strand.
GGGGGCGCGCTTCGACGGCCCCGCGCTGGTGTTCGAGGCGCACGCCGCGACCGTGGTGGCCGAGGGATGGGATGCCGAGGTTGATTCCTCGCTCGCCCTGGTCCTGCGCCGCCGGGAGCGCCCGTCCCGGGGTCCCGCCCGTGAGACGCCCGAGGCGGAGCGCCCGGAGGCGATCCGCCTGGAGCTGTTCACCAACCGGTTCCGCGCCATCGCCACCGACATGGGAGAGCGTCTGCGGCGCACCGCCGTCTCGACCAATGTCAAGGAGCGCCTCGATTTCTCCTGCGCCATCCTGGACGCTCAGGGAGAGCTGGTGGTCAACGCCCCGCACATCCCGGTGCATCTCGGCGCCATGGGGCTGTGCGTGCGGCGCTTGCGGGAGGCGCTGCCGCTCGGTCCGGGGGACGTCGCGGTCACGAACCATCCCGCCTGCGGCGGCTCGCATCTGCCGGACGTGACGGTCGTCACTCCGGTGTTCGTCGATGATCCGGAGCCCGCGCTCCTCGGCTACGTCGCCAGCCGCGCGCACCACGCCGAGATCGGCGGGAGCCGCCCCGGCTCGATGCCGCCGGCGGCGACCCGCCTGGCGGAGGAGGGCGTGGTCATTCCCCCGATGCACCTGGTGCGCGGCGGCGAGGCGCTCTGGGATGGCGTCCGTCGCCTGCTCGAGGCCCCTCCCCACCCGTCCCGCGCCGTCGAGGACAACCTCGCCGATCTGCGCGCGGCGGTGGCGGCGAACCACGCCGGGGCGGTGGCGCTGAGCGCGCTGGCGCGGACCCACGGCGCCAAAGCGCTGACCCGCGAGATGGCGGCCCTGAAGGATCTCGCCCTCGGCCGCGTCCGCGAGGCGCTGCGCGGCGTCCCGCCCTGGCGCTACGAGGCGAGCGAGACGCTCGACGACGGCACGCCGCTGCGGGTGACGCTCACGCTTTCGGACGGGCGCGCCTCGATCGACTTCACCGGATCGGGCGGCGTGCATCCCGGCAATCTCAACGCCACACCCGCGGTGGTGCGCAGCGTCGTCATGTACGTCCTGCGCCTTTTGCTGAAATCCCCGCTGCCGCTGAACGAGGGGCTGATGGGGGCCGTCGATCTGACGATTTCGCGCGGCCTGCTCAACCCCGACTTCGACATGGAGCCCGAGCGCGCCCCGGCCATTGTCGGCGGCAACATCGAGACCAGCCAGAGGCTGGTGGACACTCTCCTCAAGGCGCTGGGGCTCGCGGCCTGCAGCCAGGGGACGATGAACAACGTGCTGTTCGGCAACGAGCGCTTCGGCTACTACGAGACGATCTGCGGCGGCTGCGGCGCCGGTCCCGGCTTCCACGGCGCGAGCGCCGTCCACAGTCACATGACCAACACGCGCATGACCGACGCCGAGATCCTGGAGCACCGCTTCCCGGTTCGCGTGGAGAGTTTCTCCGTGAGGCGCGACTCGGGAGGGGCCGGCCGCTTCCGCGGCGGCGACGGTGCCTTGCGCGAGCTGACGTTTCTCGCCCCGGTCTCGCTCTCGATCCTCAGCCAGCATCGAGCGACGGAGCCCTACGGGCTCGCGGGGGGCGCGCCGGGACGGCCGGGACGGCAGCGGGTCGTCCGGGCGAACGGCGCGATTCTCGAGCTCGGCCCCATCGACAGCTGCGAGGCGGGCCCCGGCGATCGTTTGATCATCGAAACGCCCGGAGGCGGCGGGTACGGCCGGTGACGATGTCAGGGTTTTCCCGGCGCGATCTGGGGTGTTTACCCGAACGGACCGCTCCGTTTCACTATGAGATTGATCGAAGGTGATGTAACGAATCCGTAACCGGCCCGCATCCGCTTGAAACATCTCCACAACTACTTAGATTGGATTCGTGCGCGTCGGTCGCAAGCGACGCCACCCGGACGCCGTCCCGGCTTCGCGCGACGACGAGAGGCGCACATGTCCCGCTCTGGCGGGCATGAGGATTCGCAGCATGCGTGGCGGGCGATGCGTGGCAAAGATGTCGCTGCTCCTGGGCCTGGGGGCGGCCTGCCTCTCCTGCGCGACCCCCTCTGTCGAGCCGACCCTGACCCTCGAACAACACTCGTTGCGCATCCCGCTCACGCTCGAGGCAGACGGGACGGTGATCCTCGCCGAGCGCCCTCCCCTGGTCGGTCGGATCGACCTGTCTCCAATCCTCAGCGCCGAGGGTGTTTTGCCCGGCTCGAGAACGAGGGCGACCGTGCAGCTCATGATGCATTACGGGCGGCTCTATCTCGCGGCGGACGCCTTTCGCTCCATCTGGGAGATCACGCCGCGGCCCGGAACGACCACGGCATCGTTCCGGCCCATCCCGGTGGTTCGGGACTCCGCTCAGGAGCCCATGAAGGACGTCCGGCTCTCCCGGTACGGATCGGCGCGATCGTCCTGTCTCCGCCTGGATCGCGCGGGAGGACGCCCCGTTTTCATCACATCCAGCGGAGACGCCCGGGATGAATGCCCGTAGAACCGTCATCCTGACGGGCGCGCTGCTCCTGGGCGTCACCTGTCTGCGGGCCGAATCCCAGGTCGAAGCGGATCCCCACGAGCTGTGCGAGCGGGCCCGGGAGTACCTGGCCGACGGCGAGCTGCGGGCGGCGGGCTCGGCCCTCTCCCGTCTGAAAACCCTCATCGAAAAGCGTCCGGACTGGGATCCGGAGGGGACCTTCGCCAACGAGCTTCTGCCTCCCTTGCAGGCCAGGCTGAATCGACTGCAGCACACCGCCCGCAGGCTCGACGACTTCACCGTCCAGGCCCTCCAGGATCTGCAGCCCCCCGACATCAAGAACGACATCTCGACCGTGCGCGACTACACCGATTGGGCCACGTCGGTCATCCAGCGTCTGCGGGGCGAACGGGACCAGATCATCGCCGCCGAGCTCGGCGATCCCGAAGAGCGGGCGTTCCTGACCCACACGGAGAGCTACGAGCGGACCGAGCGACTCCTCGAGATCGACGTCCTGAAGAGAATGGCCGACACGGCCGGGGACGACATCCTGGGGCTCCTCGCGGGGGACCCCGAGCTCGAGTCCGTTCTGGTCCGCTTCCGCCAGCTGAAGCGGGATCTGATGCAGAACATCGCGGGGCGGGACCAGCTCGAAGCCGAAGTGAAGAAGGCGAACGAGCACAACGAGGCCGTCCTGGGCGTCCTGGCCGCCGTGGTGACGGATCAGCCGACTCTCAAGACGCAGGCGGGGGGCCGCCGATCGGCGAACGTCGCCGATCTGTTCGGGCGCTTTCTGGACGGCGAGCTGGAGGCCTTGAAGCGCCGGAGCTACGCGACGACCTCGGAGCTCGACGCGCTCCGGGCGAACGTGGATCGATACAGGCGCAACAACGAGCTGCTGCACGCGGCCGGCGTCGGACAGGACCAGAAGGCGAAGATCGACGCCCTGTCCAAGGCCGTCGAGGCGCTTCCCGTCGAAGGCAGGATCCTCACAGGCTTTTCCTGGACCGGCCCGGCGACCCTCGTGCTTCTGGGCGCCCTGGCTCTCGCCACGGCGGCGCTGGCGTGGCTGGCCGTCGAAAGGGGACGACGACTCGCCTCGCTGCAGGCCGCCCCTCCGGTCGCAATCCTCCCGGCCAAGGCCCACAGGGCGGATGTCGACAAGAAAGCGGTCTGATCGGCTGAGTTGGTCCGGGCTGGCGTCGCCCGGTGCCTTTCTGCGCTCCAGGATGGTCGTTTACTGCGGCCTGGGCTTCGCCTTCGGCCTGTGCCTGACCGTGGTCGGCTACCTGGTCGATTATTACGCCCTCTACAAGACGCTGCCGCACGGGCTCGGTCTCCGCATCATCCAGGGCCTGCACCGAGTCACGCCGGTGCATTTCTTCACGGACGGATTCGCTCCGATCCTGGCGGCCGTGGGCGCCCTGGCGGGACGCCTCCATGACAGGCTCCGCTTTCACTCGAACCATCTCGAGGAGATCGTGGCGGCCCGGACGGAGGCGCTGCGGCACAGTCAGGAGCGCTACGAGCTCGCGGCCCGCGGATCCAACGATGGCCTGTGGGACTGGGATCTCGCGGCCAACACCGTCTACTATTCCCCGCGCTGGATGCAGGCGCTCGGGCACGAAGATTCAGGCGTCGACCAGGCCCCCGCTGCGTGGCTCGACCGGGTCCATCCCGAGGATCGCCCCGGTCTCGAGGCGCGGATCAAGAGCCACCTCGCCGGCGGATCGGCGCATCTCATTGCCGAGTACCGCCTGCGCCACGCCGACGAGTCGTACCGCTGGATGCTGTCGCGAGGCATCGCGGTCCGCGACGAGACGACGGGCAAACCGTATCGCTTCGCGGGCTCCCAGACCGACATCGACGAGCGGAAGAAGATGGAAGAGCAGCTGATGCACCTGGCGCTGCACGATCCCCTGACCGATCTTCCGAACCGCACCCTGTTCTTCGATCGCCTGGCTCACTCATTCGGTCGCGCGCGCAAACGCCGGAAGGAGGAGAGCCTGGCGATCATCTTCGTCGACATCGACCGGTTCAAGAACATCAACGACAGCCTGGGGCACCTGGTCGGCGATCGGGTGCTGAAGGAGGTCGCGAACCGCTTCCGCGCCTGCGTCGAGCGCCTGTTCGGCTCCGCGGGGGAGGGCGAGGAGGAGCGCGGACGGTACGGCCGCCGCAGCATGGACTGGACCGTGGCCCGGATGGGCGGCGACGAGTTCACCGTTCTCCTGCAGGAGATCGAATCGCTGCGCGACGCGACGCAGGCGGTGCGCGAAATCGAAGAGGAGTTCCGGCAGCCGGTGAAGATCGAGGGGCGCGAGCTGTACGTGACCCTGAGCACGGGGATCGTCCTCGGTCCGGGGAAATACGAGCGCCCCGAGGATCTGCTCCGCGACGCCGACACGGCCATGTACAGGGCGAAGGCCCGCGGCCGCGCGCGCTGCGAGATCTTCGACGAGAAGATGCTGGCGCGGGCGCAGGAGCAGCTTCGGCTGGAGACCGATCTCCACCTGGCCCTGGAGCGCGAGGAGTTCCACGTCGACTATCAGGCGATCATCGAGCTGGACACCGGCCGGCTCAGGGGATTCGAGGCCCTGCTGCGGTGGCGGCATCCCGAAAGGGGATTGATCCCGCCGGCGAAGTTCATCCCCCTGGCCGAGGAGACGGGCCTTATCGTGCCCCTCGGGAACTGGATCTTCACCGAGGCCTGCCGGCGGTTGCGCCACTGGCACGATCTCGACCCGAGGTTCCGCGAGCTGACGCTGGCCGTCAATCTGTCGATCCGGCAGGTCTTCAGCGCGACTCTAGAGGAGGAGATCACGGCGCTGGTGGACGAAGCCGGTCTGGACCCGAACTTCCTGCATTTCGAGATCACCGAGAACACCCTCATCGAGCACCCCAACGAAGTGGTCAAAGTGCTGCTTCGCCTGAAGCGACGAGGCTTCAAGGTGGCGATCGACGACTTCGGGACCGGTTATTCGTCTCTGGCCGCCCTGCAAAGCCTGCCGGTGGACGTGCTGAAGATCGATCAGGCCTTCGTCGCCCGCATGGTCGAGTCGGCCAAGGCGCGCCAGATCGTCGCCACGATCGTCGGCCTCGCCAGGGCCCTCGGCCACGAGGTCATCGCCGAGGGGATCGAGAGCGATGCGCAGTACAAGGAGCTTCGCAGGATGCATTGCACTCTGGGCCAGGGTCATCACTTCTCTCCCCCGCTCGATGGCGACACGGTGGAGGAGGAGGTGCTGGCCCGCTTCTATCCTGACCTTCCGGGCGCTTCCGGGCGGGAGGTCGGCGCGCGCCGCGCGCGCTGAGCCAACTACAGGCGGGGAAACCGCGTTCTACGGACGGGCGAGAGCGGTCGCCGGCATCAGCCGCCTGGCCGCATCGGCCTCCCGGCTGTCCGGCCAGCGCTCCACGATCTCATGCAGGATCGGCCGCGCCTCATCATCGCGCCCGGCCTTCACCAGCACTTCCGCGAGACGGACCTTGAACTGCGGCTCGTCCGGCTTCTCGCGCGCGCCGCGCTCGAAGTAGCGCGCGGCGACGTCCAGGCTGCCCAGGTCCTGCATCATGGTCCCCAGTCCCAGGAGCGCGGGCGCGTATCCCGACGACAGGCCGAGCGCCTCGTGATACAGCTCGAAGGCGCGCCGCGTCTCGCGGGTCCCCTCCTGGTACATGCGCGCCAGGACGGCGGCCACCTCGGCGTTCGCCGGCTGCATCCGGTGCACCGCCTCCTCGACGGCGATCGCGCGGGTCCAGTCGTGATCCATCGCGAGGGACAGCGCCGTCTTGTGGCAGGCCTGCCAGTCCGACGCCCGTTCGCAGGCGATGCACGACTCCGGAGAGACGGTGCGCTCCGACTGCGTCGAGCCGGAGGGGCCGGACAGCGGCCCCAGCGACGCCGCGTGCGCCAGCACGGCCGCCCCGACGAACGCGGCGGCGGCCACCCCCATCGTACTTCTAGCGATCTTTCTCACTCCGCGCCTCCCGGCGGGTGCCGCGCGGCCCGGCGTCCCGAAACATTTCTGTGCGCCGCGGAACACTCGAAAACATAGGTTCCGCGCCGGAAAGCGCAAGCGATTGCAATTTTGTGCTCGTTGCGTAGGATCGCATGGTCCCCGCAACAGGACTCCGTCATTTCAGGAGGTGGAACGAATGAGGAAACGAGCGTCGTCGACCCTCCCTAATTCCCCCCGGCCCGTCCTGGCGGCCATCGTTCTGGCCGTCGTCGCGGCCGGCCATGCGGCGGGCGCCCCTCCGAGCCCGCCCCCCGGCACCGCGAGCGCGGCGCCCGGCCGGCCGGCCCCGGCGGGGACGCCTGCGGGCGGCGCCCGGACGGCGCGGGCGGCCGCGGCGGACGCCGTCCTCCGCGGCGGCGCCGTGTACACGCTCAACGCGGTGCGCTCGTGGGCCGAGGCGGTGGCGATCCGCCAGGGCAAGATCGTGTATGTCGGGTCCGATAAGGGGGTCGCGCCGCTCGTCGGCCCCTCCACGCGCGTGGTAAATCTCGCCGGGCGGATGGTCCTGCCGGCGTTCCAGGACTCGCACATCCATCCGATCAGCGGCGGCATCGGCCAGAGGCAGTGCGCCCTGTACGCCTTCCAGACGAAGGAGGAGTACGTGCGCGCGGTCGCCAAATACGCCGCCGAGCACAAGGACGCCCCCTGGATCCGCGGCGACGGCTGGTCGCTCGCCGCCTTCGCCCCGACCGGAATCCCCGAC
>DATFVU010000194.1:0-9863 GCA_035260145.1 Candidatus Polarisedimenticolia bacterium
CCCGCGATCTCGGGGAGCATGCGCTCGATGATCTCGCGCACGTAGGCGCCGCGGTCGGCCCGGTGCTCCGGCGGAACGGCGTGCGCTCCGAGAAACGTCGGCACGATGTCGACCGGGTGGATGCCGTCCAGCGCCTTCAGCACCCGGAGCTGCTTCACCTCGTCTTCGAGCGTCAGACCGTAGCCGCTCTTCGCTTCGATGGTGGTCGTCCCGTGCAGCAGCATGCGGTTGAGGCGCCTCTTCCCCAGTTCGATGAGGGTTTCGTAGGAGGCCTTGCGCGTGGCCTCGACGGTCGCCAGGATTCCGCCCCCTTCGGCCGCGATCGTCTCGTAGGGCACGCCCTGGAGGCGCCGCGAGAACTCGCGCTCACGGCTGCCGGCGAACGGCAGATGCGTGTGGGGATCGACGAAGCCCGGGAGGACGGTGCGTCCGCTGGCGTCGATCTCGACGCCCGTCAGCGCCAGGCGCACCTGGCGGCGGTAGTCGCGCTCGTCCCCGACGAAGACGATGATTCCCTCGCGCGCCGCCAGACAGCCGTGCTCGACGATTTCCAGCTCGGACTGGGCGGCGCCGCGCAGGGGCGGCGTGCCGCGCACGGTTACGAGCTCCAGGGCGTCGACGATCGCCAGGTCGGCGTCGATCATCGCGTGCGATCCCGGCGGCCGGGAGGAACGGCCGTCAGCGGGCCTCTCCGGCGGGCGGTTTCTTCATGAAATGCAGACGGTCCTCGACCTCCTCCTCCTTCTTGTGGAGGTCGAGGAGGTGCAGGTGCTGCTCGACCGCGGAGCGGATGCGGTGCTCGAAGGCGTCGCGCTCGACGCGCAGGTTCTGGATCATGCCCTCGATCTGGCCGGCCTTGCGCGCCGCCTGATCGAGAAGCTGCCCGCCCTTGATCTCCGCCTCCTTGACGACGAGCTGGGCCTCCTTGCGGGCCTCGTCCTTGATGTCCTCGGCCAGCTTCTGGGCGGTCACCAGCGTCTCCTTCAGGATCCTCTCGCGCTCCTTGTAGTCGGCGATGCCGGCCTTGACCTGGGCCAGCTCCTCCTTGAGCGCGTTGTTGTCGATGACCAGCCTCTCGAACTCGCCCGAGACCAGGTTGAGGAACGATCGAACCTCCTCCGGGTCGAAGCCCCTCATCCGTTTGGCAAATCGATGGCCGCTGATGTCGATCGGAGTGATCTTCATGCCGCTCTCCTTTCTCCGAAGAGGGCGCGGCCGACACGCACCATCGTCGCCCCCTCTTCGATCGCCACTTCAAAGTCCTCGGTCATGCCCATGGACAGATGCCTCAGGTCGAGCCGCGCGTGGCTCTTCTGCAACTCTCCCAGCAAAGCGCGCAGGCGCCGGAAGTATGGCCGGCTCTTCTCCGGATCCGGGTCGTAGGGCGGCAGCACCATCAGCCCGCTCACCCGGACGCGGCGGCAATCGACCGCCGCAATGAGCAGCCGGTCGAGGTCCGGGATCGGGGCGCCGAACTTGGTCGGCTCCCCCGCCAGGTCGACCTGCGCCAGCGCCATCAGCTCGCGTCCCTCGCGCTCCGCCGCCCGCTCCAGACGCTGCAGAATGTCGACGGAGTCGATCGAATGAACGACGTCGAACAGCCGGGCCGCATGGTTCGCCTTGTTCGCCTGCAGGTGCCCGACCAGGTGCCAGCGGATCGTCCCGGACAACCTCCCGGCCTTGTCGCGCGCCTCCTGCACGCGGTTCTCGCCGAGGTCGGTCAGACCGGCCTCGACCGCTTCCAGGATCCGCTCCGGCGGCACCGTCTTGGTGACTCCGACGAGCGTGATCGATTCCGGGTCGCGTCCGACCCTTCGCGCCGCCGCGGCCATGCGCTCACGCACGCGCCGCATGCCGCCCGCGATGGAGCCTTCCGACATACGCAACAAATATAGTGAGCGCCGACCGCGTGTCAAACCGCCGTCAATGGTGCACCCCTGGGTCCTCCGTGGCAGGCCGTGGCGCGTCGTGTCTCATGCTCGCTCGCGCGGGCTCTTGAGCGTCCCGGTCGCGCGCATGGCGCGGCTCGAAATCGCCCCGCCGCGCCACGTCCCGCCACGTGCCTGCATCGCTGTGCGGCGCCAAGCCCTGCGTCCGACGGGCCTTCTGAGACCTCGCGACGGGGTCCCGTCGCGCGCAGTTTGCGCGATGGGCGGAGCGAGGCGAGGAGAGGGGAGGACTCGCGAAGAGCGAGTCCGGACCCGTGCCCGGAGGGCGCAAGGACGGCGCCGCATCGCTCAGGGGAGGCGCGGCTGAAACGGAAGCGGCGGAAGATCGCGCAGAGCCTTCGGCAAAGGCCCCGAGCTGTCGCGAAGATCCATGGCGCGGTTGGCCAGAGCGTCGGCCTCCGCATTCAACTCGCGGGGCACGTGCTCGATGACCACGGACGGGATGGCGGCCATCAACTGGCGCGCCGCCGCGTGCAACACGCGAAGCCCCGGGTGCTTGACCTTGTACTCTCCCTTGATCTGCCGCACCAGAAGCTCCGAATCGGAGAGGACGCGCAGGGCGGTGGTGCCCTGGGCCCGCGCGTACTCCAGCAGGGCCAGGAGACCGGCGTACTCCGCGGTGTTGTTGGTGGCGGTCCCCAGGTAGCCGTACAGCTGGGCCACGACTTCGCCCGAATCGCCCCTCACGTGCACCCCGTAACCCGCCGGGCCCGGATTTCCCCGCGCTCCTCCGTCGATGTGGGCCACGAGAGCGCCGGCCCGTCCGGCGGATGGACCGGACGCGCGCGGCGCGCGGCGCGGTTTCACTGCGCGGGAGACTCGGCGGCCGACGCGGCGTGATGGGTCGCATCGTCGGGCACGTAGAGCCAGCGCTTGCACGAGTCGCAGGCGATGAGCCCGGTGGCCCGCCTCACCTGCTGGATGAGCTTGGGCATCACCCGCACGTGACAGCCGCCGCAGCGCTCGTCGCGCACGGCCACCAGGGCGAGACCCTTCCGCTGGCGCGCCACCTTGAGGAACGGCTGCAGATATTCGGCGGGAATCTCCGCCTCGAGACGGACGCGCTCCGCGGAAAGCGTCTCGGCGCGGCGCTTCAGCTCCTGAGTCTCGCTCTCCAGCCGGGCCTTCCCCTGCGTGGTGTCGCGGCGGCGGCGCTCGAGCGTTTCCTCGAGGGCGCGCACGGCCGCGAGGCGATTCTCGCTCTCCTCCATCTCCAGGAGGATCTTCTCGTCGAGAGCGGCGCGCTCCGCCTTGCACCCTTCGATCTCGTGCAGCATCGTTTGATACTCTTTGTTCGTCTTCACGTCGAGAAGCTGCGTCTGGTACTTGCCGATCTTGGTCTCCACACCCATCAGCTCGACCTCCAGACGGCGCTTGTCCTTGCCCAGCTCCTGCACGCGCGCCCGCTCGGTCTCCACCCCCTTCTGGGCGGCGAGCAGATCCTTCTCGAGCCGGGCGATCTCGGCCGGCACGGCGGCGATCTCGTCCTGCACCGCCTCGATGGCGGAGAGGATCTCCTGCACCCGGACGAGCCGGCGAAGGCTGTCGTTCATCGCGGCGCCCCGTGGGACATAAAAAAAGAGGTGCCTCCCGAAGGAAGCACCCCGGGCACGCGGCGCCCGGCGGACACGCACCGCGGACGATCGGGCCCGATCGGCCCCCGGATCATGGCGGCAGCGGACAGAAACGGCTTCACGGGACGCTCCTGGGGATGTCGCTTCACCGAAGGACGCCGATTATAGCACGCGCGTGTTACCATCCCGCGCCCGCGAGCGGGCGACCGACGCGCCCCGGCGGGATGTCCGGCGGAGGAGGCTTCCGATCATGGCGACCGACGCGCATCACGCACCGACCGCGGCGCCGCCGCGCTCGGGGGTCGCCCTCCACAACCAGATCTTCATCGGGATGCTCGGCGGCGCCTTCCTGGGCGTCACCGCGAACTTCATCTTCAGAACCTACGGGAAAATGGACCAGCTCGAGACACTCGTCAAGAGCGTGTCCTACCCCATCGGCCAGATCTTTCTCCGCCTCATTTTCATGGTGGTCATTCCGCTCATCCTGTCGGCGATCATCCTGGGCGTCGCCGAGCTGGGGGACGTGCGGCGGCTCGGCCGCATCGGCCTCAGGACGCTTGCCCTCACGCTGGTTCTGAGCAGCGTGTCGGTGCTCATCGGGGTGACCCTGGCGAACGTCGTACGGCCCGGCGCGGGGATGCCGCCGGAGGCGCGCGAGGAGCTTCTCGAGGTGATGAAGAGAAACGCCGGCGCGGTGAAGCAGCCTCCCCCGCCCAAGACCGGCCTGCAGATCCTCCTGGATCTCATTCCCGAGAATCCCGTCGAGGCCATGGTGAACGCCTTCCGGGGCGACATGATCGCCGTGATGGTGTTCGCCCTCATCCTGGGTGTCGCCCTGACGTCGATCGAGAAGCGCACCGTCGAGCCGCTCCTGCTCTGGCTGCAGGCGCTGTACGACGTCGTGCTCCGGGTGATAGCACTCGCCATGCGTCTGGCGCCCGTGGGTGTGGCGGCTCTCCTGTTTAGCGTCACGGCGCTCTCGGGACTGCGGGTCCTGAAGCTGCTCGTCCTCTATGTCCTGACGGTCCTCGTCGGGCTGGCGCTGCACCAGTTCTGCACCTACTCGCTCATGCTGAAGTACGTGGCGCGCCTGTCGCCGCGGCTGTTCTTCAGGCGTCTGCGGGAGGTGATTCTCACCGCCTTCTCGACCTCCTCGAGCAACGCCACGCTGCCGACCACCCTGCGCGTCGCGGAGCAGGAGCTGGGGATCCCGCGCACGATCGGCGGCTTCGTCCTGACGCTCGGATCGACGCTGAACCAGAACGGCACGGCGCTGTACGAGGGGATCACCGTCCTGTTCCTGGCGCAGTTCTTCGACGTGCACCTGACGATCGGCGGACAGATCACCGTCGTGCTGCTCTCCATTCTCTCGGGGGTCGGCACGGCGGGGGTGCCGGGCGGGTCGCTGCCCCTGGTCATGGCCCTTCTCGTGACGGTCGGCGTTCCGCCCGAGGGGATCGGGATCATTTTCGGCGTCGACCGCATCCTCGACATGTGCCGCACCGTTCTGAACGTCACCGGGGACGTCACGGTGGCGGCCTGCGTGGCCCGGGGTGAGGGCCACATCCTGAAACCCTGATTGACATAGCGAAACGCGTGCTATTCTTTCCGCCTCCCGGAGAATCGAATCATGACGCGCGCGGCGGACGTGGTCATCATCGGCGGCGGCATCCAGGGGGCGTCGATCGCCTACCACCTGGCGCAGCGCGGCCTGACCCGCGTCGTGATCCTCGAAAAAAGCACGCTGGCCTCCGGCTGCAGCGGGCGCACCGGCGGCATGATCCGGCAGCACTACTCGACGAGCCTGGTGACCGAGATCGCCCGCCAGGGGCGGGACTTCTTCGCCACCTTCGACCGGGTGGTCGGGGGCCACTCGGGGTGGGTGCAGTGCGGCCTGGTCTACATGGTGGCCGGGAAGGATCGCGAGGCGCTGCGGCACAACGTCGCGCTCGGGCAGCGGCACGGAGTGCCGACGCGGCTGATCGACGAGGCGGAGGCGCGCCAGCGCGTGCCGGGGCTGAACACCGAGGGGGCCGTCGCGTTCGCCTTCGAGGAGAACGCCGGCTACGGCGACGGCTACGGCTCGACGATGGCGCTCGCCCGGCACGCCAGGGAGAAGGGGGTCACCATTCTCCAGAACACTCCCGCCCTGGGCCTGGAGCTCGAGGGCCGGCGCGTCGTCGGCGTTGTGACTCCGACTGAGACGATCTCGACCGGAACCGTCGTCAACGCCGCCGGTCCATGGGCCGACCGCATCGGGCGATGGGTCGGCCTGGATCTGCCGCTCAAGCTCGAGCTGATCGAGGAGGCGGTGATCCGGGTGCAGCCGCCCGACACCTACCCCATCGACACGCCCGCGGTGTACGACTTCGTCAACGGGCTCGCCTTCAGGCCCGAGGGGACCGGCCACACCGTGGTCGCCGAGGGGAGCTCCTATTTCAAGGGAGCGCTCGACGCCGACGCCTATCCGACGCAGCCGTCGGACCGCTACATCGAGGACGTCTCCGTGCGCCTCGCCCGCGCCATGCCGCGCCTGGCCAGCGGATCGCCGCGCGGCGGCTGGGCCGGCCTGCTGGAGGGGACGCCCGATTTCCATCCGGTGATGGGAAAGGCGCCGGGTGTCGAGGGGCTCATCCTCTGTTACGGCTTCTCCGGGCACGGCTTCAAGGAGGCCCCGGTCACCGGCCGGCTCATCGCCGAGCTGATCCTGGACGGCACGCCGAGCCTGGACATCGCCCCGCTGTCGTTCGAGCGTTTCGCCAGCGGGCGGCTCCTCCGGTCGATGTACAAAGACGACCCGATCATGGCGTAGGACACACTCTCAGGGGATCCGATGTTCGATGTCGCCGTCGTCGGCGGCGGTCACAACGGCCTCGTGACCGCGGGGCTTCTGGCCCGCGCCGGCCTCAGCGTCTGTGTCCTGGAGCGCCGCGAGATCGTCGGCGGCGCCTGCGTCACCGAGGAGATCGCCCCGGGATTCCGCGCCTCCACCGCCGCGTACATCGCCAGCATGATGCGGCCGGAGGTGATCCGCACACTCGGCCTCACGAAGTACGGGCTGAAGATGACGCCGTGCGATCCCCTGCTGTTCGTGCCCGGCCGCTCGGGACGCCCGCTGTTCATGTACCAGGACGCGCGACGCACCGCCTCCGGAATCGAAGCGCTGTCGCCGCGCGACGCGCGCGCCTACGTCGAATTCGACGCCGAGATCAAGCGGCTGGCCGCCTACCTCGAGCCGTTCTTCATGGAGCCGCCCCCCGCCCTCAACGGCGGTCTCGCCTCGCTCCGCGACCTGGCCCGTCTCGGCCTGCGCATGCGCAAGCTGAGCGAGGAGGACGCCGGGCGGCTGATGCTCTTCCTGACGGCCAGCGTCGCGGATCTCCTCGAGACGCGCTTCGAGACGGAGGAGGTGAAGAACCTCATCGGTTGTTCCAACGTCCTCGGCGCACACAACGGGCCGATGACGCCCTGCTCGGCTTCGGGTCTGATGTTCCACAGCATGCCGGGAGGGGACGAGCTGTCGCAGGGGTACATGGGGCACGTGCACGGCGGCATGGGGACGATCAGCGAGGCTTTGGCCGCGGCCGCGCGCTCCTTCGGAGCGGTGGTGCGAACCGGGGCCGAGGTCCGGAGCATCCTGGTCCGAAGCGGCCGGGCGGAGGGGGTCGCCCTCGCCTCCGGGGAAGAGGTGCGCGCCCGGGTCGTGGCGAGCAACGCCGATCCGAAGAGGACCTTTCTGGGGCTCGTCGAGCCCGGGCAGATGGAAGGACGCTTCCTCGAGGATATCCGCCGGATCAAGATGGCCGGACCCTGCGCCAAGATCAACTTCGCCCTGTCTCAGGCGCCCGTGCTGACGCAGTGGCCGAAGGAGACGACGCCCGCCGAGCGCTCCGACTTCACCGTCTGTCACGGGCTCGGCTACCACGAACGCGCCTGGGACGACGCCAAGCACGGACGGGCGTCCGCCGAGCCCTACGTCGACTGCGTCGTGCCCACGCACGTCGACCCGACCCTCGCTCCCCCGGGCCGGGCCGTCTTGACCGCCTTCGTGCAGTACGCTCCGTATCATCTTAAAGGGGGGGACTGGCGGACGGAGCGCGACCGACTGGCCGACCGCGTCGAGATCGCCATCGAGGAGGTGGCGCCCGGCTTCAGGGGCTCGATCCTCGCCCGCGACATCCTGTCCCCCGTCGATCTCGAGAGCCGCTTCGGGCTGACCGAGGGGAACATCTTCCACGGCGATCTGAACCTGGGCCAGCTGTTCCTCGGCCGCCCGGTCCCGGGCTGGGCTCGCTATCGCACGCCGATCCGCGGCCTCTACCTGTGCGGCGCCGGCGTCCACCCCGGAGGCGGCGTCACCGGGGCCCCCGGCTACAACGCCTCCGAGCAGATCCTCAGGGATTGGAAGACGAAGCGTCTGCGCTGACGGCGGGGGCCTGACTCCCTAGCGCCGCAGCAGGGGGCGCGTCAGGCAGGTCGGTCCCCCGGATCCCTTGAAGGAGATCTCCCGGCCGTCGTAGGTGAGAACCTCGCAGCCCGCCTCTTGCAGGAGCCGCCGCGTCCCCGGATTCCCCTCGAGCATCAGGCAGCGGCCGGGGGCGAGGGCCAGGACGTTGCAGCCCATGGTAGCGAACTCGTCGTCGGGGACTTCGAGAAGCTCGGCACCGCGCGCCAGAAGCCACTGCCGGAACGGCGTCGGCAGGAGGCGCGATCGCACCAGCAGCAGATCGATGTCGATCGGACTCAGGAGTGACATCAGGTGGAGAACGTCCTCCGGGCCGTTCCAGTGCGGCAGCGGCACCGTGACCACCTCATCCACTTCGTCGGCCAGGATGGCGCGCAGCTGGCGGATCCCCTCGGCGTTGGTGCGATAGCCCTGCCCGACGGCGACGGTCCGCTCGTCCAGGAAAACGACGTCGCCCCCCTCGAGCCGTCCCTCCCCCTCGATGCGCCCGGCAATCGGAATGCCGTTCGTTTCGAAGAAGCGGCCGGAGGCGTCGGGCTCTCCCCGTCTCTGCTCCTTTCCCATGCGGCACAGGACAGCACCGCGCGCCGACATCACGACGGCGTCGCGAACGTAGATGGAGTCCAATCCGGTCGACGCGTCGGCCGGAAGGAAGAGAATCTCGGTCTCCGGGCCTCGCAGGAGGCCGACGAGGCGCTCGTGCTCCACGACCGCCCGCTTCAGATCGGGCCGCGCGGTGTAGCGGAGATCGCGCCACTGCGCCTCGATCTGGCGCTCTCCGACGAAGGCGTCCTTCGGGGTCTTGAGAAGAAGCCGGCGGATCGGGGCGACCTCCGATGGGGAGCCGATCTCCTTCATCCCTTCGCGTCTCCTCGAGGGTCGCTCATGGAAGCGGCGCGGTGGGCCCACCTGGATTCGAACCAGGGACCAACTGATTATGAGTCAGCTGCTCTTACCAGACTGAGCTATGGGCCCTTGGGGACCGCGCGCGGCCGAGCCGGACCAGGCTCGCCGGCATTATAGCGCCCGCCGGTCCGGGCCATGCTGCCGCACGCCCTGCACCCTCCGGGGACGCGTCCGGGTCGCTGCGCGACCCTCCGCTCGGCTCGCCTCGCTCCGCCCACCGCGCTGGGAAGCGCGCGGCGGGGCCCCATCGCTCGGTCTCGCACGCCCCGTCGAGCGCAGGCGTGCGGCATATGTCACCGGGTGGCCGGGGCGCAGCGAGGTGCGGCGATTTTGAGCCGCGCCCCGGATGCCGGACGAACGCCGAACATCTCACGCGAGCGAATATGAGCCGCACCGCCCGGCGACCCGCCAACTCCGGGAGGCGCCGCTCCTGTTGAGACCGGGGGCCCCGTTGTGCAAGGATACGCCGCACACCCAGATGGGGGAGGAAGGATGTCGTCCAGCGAAGATCTCAACCTCTGGAACATCGTGTCGCGGCAGTTCGACAAGGCGGCCGCGACTCTCGATGTTCCCAAGGGCCTGCTCGATCAGATCAAGGCCTGCAACGCCGTGTACTACATGCAATTTCCGGTGCGCATCGGGGACCATTACGAGATCTTCCAGGGCTGGCGCGCCGAGCACTCGCAGCACCGCAAGCCGACCAAGGGGGGCATCCGCTACAGCGAGATGGTGACGCAGGAGGAGGTCATGGCGCTGGCCGCGCTGATGACCTACAAGTGCGCCATCGTCGACGTGCCGTTCGGCGGCTCCAAGGGAGGGATCTGCTTCAGCCCCAAGAAGTACACGCGCCGGCAGGTGGAGCGGATCACGCGGCGCTACACCGCGGAGCTGGTGCGCAAGAACTTCATCGGCCCGGGGATCAACGTGCCGGCGCCGGACCTCGGCACGGGCGAGCAGGAGATGGCCTGG
>DATFVU010000195.1:0-8124 GCA_035260145.1 Candidatus Polarisedimenticolia bacterium
GGGGATGGCCGGGGACAACGTGGGGCTTCTGCTGCGGGGGACGGAGAAGGAAGAAGTGGAGCGGGGGCAGGTGGTGTCGAAGCCGGGGAGCATCACGCCGCACACGAAGTTCAAGGCGGAGGTGTACATCCTGACGAAGGAAGAGGGGGGACGGCACACGCCGTTCTTCAACGGCTACCGGCCGCAGTTCTACTTCAGGACGACGGACGTGACGGGGGTGGCGGCGTTGCCGTCGGGAGTGGAGATGGTGATGCCGGGGGACAACGTGAATCTGCAAGTTGAATTGATCACGCCGATCGCGATGGACAAGGGTCTGCGCTTCGCGATCCGCGAAGGCGGCCGCACCGTCGGCGCCGGCACCGTGACGGAGATCCAGCAGTAGGCGTCGAATCGGGGGGCGCCCCGGACGTCCGGGGATCGCCGGCCCATCGCTCTTTGAGGAACGACAGGGGACAGGACGCAGGACCATGCTGAACGAGAAGATTCGCATCAGCCTGAAGGCATACGATCACCGCGTCCTGGACCAGTCGACCACGGAGATCGTGGCGACGGCCAAGCGCACGGGCGCGCGCGTGGCGGGTCCGATTCCCCTGCCGACGAAAATCAACAAGTTCACCGTCCTGCGGTCGCCGCACGTGGACAAGAAGTCGCGCGAACAGTTCGAGATCCGCACCCACAAGAGGCTGCTCGACATCCTCGAGCCGACCTCGCAGACGGTGGATGCCCTGATGAAGCTCGACCTTCCCGCCGGCGTGGAGGTCGAGATCAAGGCGTTCGAGAAAGAGCGGCGCTGAGGCATGGTCGAGGGACTGATCGGTCGGAAGGTCGCGATGACGCAGGTGTTCGACGCGGAGGGAGGCACCGTTCCCTGCACCGTCGTGCAGGCGGGCCCCTGTGTCGTGGTCGCGAGGCGCGACCCGGCGAAGGACGGCTACGAGGCCGTGCAGCTCGGCCTGGTCGAGCCCGGCAAGGCGCGCAACGTCTCCAAGGCCATGCAGGGGCATTTCGCGAAGGCGAACGTCCCGCCGACGCGGCGCGTCAAGGAGTTCCGACTGATCGCGGGCGGCGATCATCCCGCCGTCGGGGACAAGGTCCTGGTCGCCTCGCTGTTCAAGCCCCAGGACCGCGTGGACGTGATCGGGGTCTCGAAGGGGAAAGGGTTCCAGGGCGTCATGAAGCGGCACCATTTCCGCGGCGGCGCCGCCAGCCACGGCTCGATGTTTCATCGCGCCCCAGGCTCGGTCGGGTCGTCGGCGTACCCGTCGCGCACCTTCCGCGGCATGCGCATGGGCGGTCGCATGGGCGGAGACAGGGTGACCGTGAAGAACCTCGAGGTGCTGCGGGTCGACGAGGAGAACAACCTGCTGGTGGTGAAGGGGGCGGTTCCGGGGGCCACCGGGGCGGTCCTGGTCGTGAGACGCAGCCGCGCCCCGATCCGGATCAAGAAGACCCAGGTGCAGGCCGCGCCCAAGGCCGGCGCCAAGACCGCCGCCAAGACGGCCGCGAAGACCGCGGCCAAGAAGGCCTAGGGACATAGCACCATGCCGAAGCTGCCGGTGATCAATATGGAAGGCAAGGAGGTCAAGGACGTCGTGCTGCCGGACGAGGTCTTCGGGGCGGTCGTGAAGGAGCACCTGATCCAGGAGGCGGTGCTGGCGTTCCGCGCCGCGGGGCGCAGCGGGACGCACGCCACGAAGAACCGCTCCGACGTGCGGGGGGGCGGCAAGAAACCGTGGCGCCAGAAAAAGACCGGGCGCTCCCGGCACGGCTCCATCCGGTCGCCCCTGTGGAGGGGAGGCGGCACCGTGTTCGGCCCGCAGCCGCGCGACTACGCCTTCGCGTTTCCGCGCAAGAAGCGCCAGGGCGCCCTGCGCTCGGCCCTGTCGGCGAAGGTGAAGGACGGTAAGCTGGTCGTGGTCGAGTCCCTGCTCCTGCCGCAGCCGAAGACGCAGGAGCTGGTGCGGCTCATCTCGGGCCTCGGCGTGAAGGGATCGGCCCTCCTGGTGGACGAGCCGGGGAACCGACACCTCGAGCTTTCGGCCCGCAACCTGCCGAAAGTGAAGGCGACGCTCAGCACCGCGCTCAACATCGTCGATCTTCTCTTCTACGACACGGTCGTCCTGACGGAGGCGGCGGCCGGCCGGGTCGCGGAGGTCCTGCGCCCATGAGAAGCCCGCACGACGTCATCGTGGCGCCGCTCATCACCGAGAAGACGACGCTCCTGAAGGAGAAGGGGCCGGTCCTGGCGTTCCGGGTCGACCGTCGAGCCAACAAGGTGGAGATCCGTCAGGCCGTCGAGGCGCTGTTCAAGGTGAAGGTCGCGAGCGTCCGCACGCAGAACGCCTGGGGCAAACGCAAGCGCGTCGGCCGTTACGAAGGTCGCCGCTCCGACTGGAAGAAAGCCTACGTGACGCTCAAGCCGGGCGAGAAACCGGTCGAGTATTTCGAGGCGGTGTAGGAGACCACGATGGGGATCCGAAGTTTCAATCCGACGACCGCGAGCCGGCGCTTCATGTCGGTCACGACCTACGACGACGTCACCTCGGGGCGGCCTCACAAGCCGCTGACGATCGGCAAGAAACGGACGGGAGGGCGCAACAACGTCGGCTGGGTCGCCATACGGCACCGCGGGGGCGGGCACAAGAAGGCGTACCGCATCATCGACTTCCGTCGCGACAAGAAGGACGTCCCGGGAAAGGTGGCGAGCATCGAGTACGACCCGAACCGCTCGGCGCGGATCGCGCTGATCCAGTACGCCGACGGGGACAAGCGCTATATCGTCGCCCCGAACGGCCTGTCGGTGGGCCAGACGATCATCAACAGCGCCGCGGCCGACATTCTGGTGGGGAACACGCTGCCGCTGAAGAACATCCCCCTGGGCACGGCCATCCACAACATCGAGTTGAAGCCCGGGCGCGGCGGTCAGCTGGTGCGCAGCGCGGGCAGCTCGGCGCAGCTTCTGGCCAAGGACGCCGGCTGGGTGCAGGTCAAGCTCCCCTCCGGCGAGATCCGCCGCGTGCAGGAGATCTGCCACGCCACCGTCGGCCAGGTCGGCAATCTGGATCACGAGAACATCTCGCTGGGCAAGGCGGGCCGGCGCCGCTGGCTGGGCATCCGGCCCACGGTCCGCGGGGTCGCCATGAACCCGATCGACCATCCGCTCGGCGGCGGCGAGGGAAAGACGTCGGGCGGGCGGCACCCGTGCACGCCATGGGGCGTGCGCGAGAAGAAAACACGCAACAACAAGCGGACCGACAAGTACATCGTCCGCCACAGGAAATAGGCCATGGCCAGAAGCATCAAGAAGGGGCCGTTCGTCGACGCGCCGCTGCGCAAGCGGATCGAGGAGATGAATCGCCGGTTCGAGAAGAAGGTCCTGAAGACCTGGTCGCGCAGGTCGACGATCATCCCGGACATGGTCGGCCACACGATCGCGGTGCACAACGGCAAGAAGTTCATCCCGGTCTACGTGTCGGAGAACATGGTCGGGCACAAGCTGGGCGAGTTCGCCCCGACCCGCACGTTCCGCGGACACTCGCGCGCCGACTCGGCCGCGGCCGCCGCGGCGGCGGGCGCGCCGGGCGGTCCCGGCGCACCCGGTGGCGCGCCGCCTTCGGCCGGCGTCGTGCAGACCACGCAGTAGGCGGAGAAGACGATGCTTTCACAGGACGTTGTGGCCTCCGCGACGGTGCGTTACCTGGGCACGTCGGCCCAGAAGGCGCGGCTCGTCGTCGATCTCATCCGCGGGCGGGACGTGGGCGAGGCGGCCGCGACGCTGCGCTACACGCGCAAGGCGGTCGCCGTGGACATCGGACGCCTGCTCGACTCGGCGGTCGCGAACGCGCGGCAGAAGGGGGAGGGCGTCGACGTCGATCGTCTGTACGTCCGCACGGCCTTCGTGGACGGCGGACCGACGCTGAAGCGCATCCAGCCGGCCCCGATGGGACGCGCCTTCCGCATCCTGAAGCGGATGTGCCACGTGACCATCGGGCTCGGTGAGCGCAAGGCTCATGAGCCGGCGCAACCGACGCGCGCCCACGAAGGCGCGGAGGAGAAGAAGGCAGGACGGAAGGCCGGGGGGGCCCGGGCGCGGACCCGCAGGACGACCGGGCGGAAGGCCGGCGCCGCCGCGGCGAGGGGCCGGCGCGCCGGCACCGGACGGAAGAAGAAGTCTTAGGCCCGGAGTCCCGGGCGAGGTGAGAGAGTGGGTCAAAAAGTCCATCCCTTCGGATTCAGGCTCGGGTTCAACCGCACCTGGCAGTCCCGCTGGTACGCCGAGAAGACGTACCCGGCGCTGCTTCATGAAGACCTGGTGCTGCGGACCGAGCTGAAGAAAAGGCTGGCGCACGCCGGCGTGGCGCGCATCGACATCGAGAGGGCGGCCAACAAGCTGAAGATCAACATCCACACCTCGCGTCCCGGGATCATCATCGGGCGCAAGGGCGCGGAGGTGGACAAGCTGAGAGATGATCTTCAAAAGAAGACCGGCCGCGAGATCTTCATCAACATCATGGAGATTCACAAGCCGGAGCTGGAGTCCCAGCTGGTGGCCGAGTCGGTCGGACTGCAGATGGAGCGCCGGGTGGCGTTTCGGCGCGCCATGAAGAAGGCGATCGAATCGTGCATGCGCTTCGGCGCCAAGGGCGTGAAGATCCGCGTCTCGGGGCGGCTGGGCGGAGCCGAGATCGCGCGATCCGAGTGGTACCTGGAAGGCCAGCTGCCGCTGCACACGCTGCGCGCCGACATCGATTACGGGTTCGCCGAGGCGCGCACCACCTACGGTCAGATCGGCGTGAAGGTGTGGATCTACAAGGGCGAGCTGAAGAGCCTGACCCGGCCTCAAGACAGGCTGGGCCTGGCACAGATTTGAGTGTTGTGGACGAGGGAGGCGCGAGACACCGGTGTTGATGCCGAAGAAGGTGAAATATCGGAAGCAGATGCGCGGGCGGCGGCGCGGCAAGGCGTGGCGCGGCTCCAGCATCTCGTTCGGCGACTACGGTCTTAAAGTACTTGAGCCGGGCTGGGTGACCGACAAGCAGATCGAGGCGGCGCGCATCGCCATGACCCGCTTCATCAAGCGTGGCGGCAAGATCTGGGTCCGCATCTTCCCCGACAAGCCGATCACCAAGAAGCCCGCCGAGACGCGCATGGGGAAGGGAAAGGGCGCGCCGGAGGGCTGGGTGGCGGTCGTGAGACCGGGGCGCGTGCTGTACGAGATGGAGGGGGTGACCGAAGAGATCGCGCGCCAGGCCCTGCGACTCGCGTCGCACAAGATCGGTCTCAGGACGATGTTCGTGCACCGGGGGATCTGACGATGCCACAGGTGAAGGCGTCCATGCTGCGAGAGAAGTCGGTGGACGAGCTGAAGACTCAGGAGAAGACCCTGCGCGAGCAGATCTTCAAGCTGCGCTTCCAGAAGGCCACCGGACAGGCGGAGAGCCCGCAGAAGATCAGCCTGGTGCGCAAGGAGCTGGCGCGCGTGCTGACCGTGATTCACGAGAAGACCGGGGGAGCTCCCCCGTCGACCGGGAGAGAGTGATGCAGGAGACGACGCAGCCGGAGCCCGCCGGGCACCGCCGAAAGCTCGAGAAGGAAGGGGTCGTGATCAGCGACGCCATGGACAAGACCGTCGTGGTCGAGGTGCGACGGCTGGTGATGGATCGCATGTACGGCAAATACATGAAGGCGCGCTCCCGCTTCATGGCCCACGACGAGAAGAACGAATGCAAGGTCGGCGACCGCGTGCGCATCCAGGAGTCGCGCCCCCTGTCCCGGCACAAGCGCTGGGTGGTGAAAGAGATCCTGGAGAAGGCGACGGGGTAACCCGGGGGATCGGGCGCGCCGTCGCGTCGGTCCCTGTGTGAGGAGAACGACATGATCCAGATGCGGACCATCCTCGAGGTCGCCGACAACTCCGGCGCGAAGAGGATCTCCTGCATCCACACGCGCGGCCGGTCGATCAATTTCTACGGCCGCATCGGGGATGTGATCACCGCCAACGTCAAAGAGGCGATCCCCGAGGGGAACGTGAAGAAGGGCCAGGTGGTGAAGGCCGTGATCGTGCGCATGAACAAGACGCAGAAGCGCAAGGATGGGACCTACATCCGCTTCGACCAGAACGCCGCGGTGCTGATCAACGACGCGGGTGAGCCGATCGGCACGCGCATCTTCGGGCCCGTGGCGCGCGAGCTGCGGGACAAGAATTTCATGAAGATCGTTTCTCTCGCGCCGGAGGTGATCTGAGCCATGGCGGCGACCTCCCCCCGCGCGCGGAACGTCAAGAGGAACGACACGGTCCTGGTCCTGGCCGGCAAGAGCAAGGGGCGCACCGGCCGCGTGCTGAAGGTCTTCCCGGCGGAAGGGCGGGCGATCGTCGAGGGAGTGAACTTCATCCGCAAGCACACCAAGGCGAACCCGCAGAAGAACGTCAAGGGCGGCGTACTCGAGCGGGAGTCGCCGGTCGATCTGAGCAATCTCATGCCGGTGTGCAGCGAGTGCGGCAAGCCGACGCGCGTCGGGCACAAGATCCTGGATGACGGCAAGAAGGTCCGGATCTGCCGGCGCTGCAACGGCCTCCTGGACAAATAGGGACGCGACGATGGCGCAACAGGCGACGCAGACGGCACGACCGGAGGGACGCTACGTCTCCCGCATCCGGCAGGCGTACCATCAGGAGATCGTGCGGCAGATGATGGAGCGCTATGGGTACAAGAACCCGATGGCGGTGCCGCGTCTCCACAAGATCGTGGTCAACATGGGTGTCGGGGAGGCGAACCAGAACATCAAGATTCTCGACGCCGCCGTCGATCAGCTGGGAGCGATCGCCGGTCAGAAGCCGGTGATCCGGCGGGCGCGCAAGTCGATCGCGAATTTCAAGATCCGCCAGGGGATGCCGATCGGCTGCACGGTCACCCTGCGCGGCGACAGGATGTACGACTTCTTCGACCGGCTGGTGACCATCGCGCTGCCGCGCGTGCGCGACTTCCGCGGATTGCCGACGCGCTCGTTCGACGGGCGGGGAAACTACACGCTGGGGCTGAAGGACCAACTGGTGTTCCTGGAAGTGAGTTACTCGAAGGTCGACAAGGTCCATGGCATGAACGTGACGATCGTGACGACGGCCGAAACCGACGAGGAGTCGAAGAATCTTCTGGCGCTCCTCGGCATGCCGTTCCGGCGCGACTAGGGAGGCGGGACGCACGATGGCGACGACAGCCTGGGTGGCGAAGACGCGCAAGAAGGAGAAATACGCTATCCGCTACCGCAACCGCTGCAAGCGCTGCGGCCGGGCGCGCGGCTTCCTGCGCAAGTTCCAGATGTGTCGGATCTGCTTCCGGAACCTGTCGCTGCAGGGGATGGTCCCCGGCGTCACGAAGTCCAGCTGGTAGACCGGGAGGATACGAGGAGACCATGACCGATCCGATCGCCGACATGCTGACGCGCATCCGGAACGCCGTGCGGGCGCGGCATCCCCGTGTCGAGATCCCGCACTCGAACATGAAGCTGGCGATCGCCGGCATCCTCAAGAACGAGGGATACGTCGCCGCGGTCGCCACGGTCGAGAAGGGGACGTTCAAGAATATCCGGGTCACTCTGCGCTACGACGGAGAGGGAAACCCGCTGCTCTCCGGGATCGAGATGGTGAGCCGTCCGGGGCGGCGCATCTACACCGGCTTCGGCGACATCCCGCCGGTGATGGGCGGGCTGGGCCTGAGCATCCTGTCGACTCCCAAGGGTGTTTTGAGCGCGCACGAGGCGCGCAAGGCCGGCGTGGGCGGCGAGATCGTGTGCAACGTCTGGTGAGGAACTCATGTCGAGGATAGGAAAGCAGCCGATCGTTCTCCCCGCGGGGGTTTCCGTCAAGGTGCAGGGGAACACCGTGCTGGTGGAGAAGGGTAAGTCGTCGCTGACCAACCCCCTGCCGCCCGGCATCACCTGTGCCGTCGACAAGGGGACGGTGGTGTTCAAACGCGCCGACGACACGCGCCAGCAGCGGGCGCTGCACGGCCTGACGCGCGCCCTGGTCGCCAACGCCGTCAAGGGGGTCCACGAGGGGTTCAACAGGGACCTGGAGATCGTGGGCATCGGCTACAAGGCGCAGGTGCAGGGACGGCAGCTGCAGAT
>DATFVU010000196.1:0-2019 GCA_035260145.1 Candidatus Polarisedimenticolia bacterium
CCAACCCTTCCGGGCTCCCCCGAGTCGGACGCAACTACGCCATCATCATCGACAACAATCTGCACAGCGCGCTTCTCTCCGTCGACTTCCTCGAAATTCCCGGGGCCTACCCGGCCGACCTCGCGCACCCCGGCGTCGGCCCTGACGGATTACCCCCCGCTTTCCATTGCGGCGATCCCCAATCACGCGTCATGAACGTGATCTCGAGCAGCAGCCAGCCGGGTCAGGAGACCGTGCTGGTCCAGCTGGAGGCGCCTCACATCTTCAGCGACTGCGACGCGGACTCCTACGGCAAGCTGGGGGTCGATACCTGCACGGAGGGGAGCCTGCCGCCCGTTTCCCGCGGGAAAGTTTATTGGAAGCAGGCTCCCTGCCAGAGCGTGCCCGATCTTCGGACTTCCGGCTGGAGCGGCGGCGCGGCTCCGGATGCCGATGGTCGCGCCAGCGTGACGTTCCCGAGTCCGCCGCCACAGGGCTTTTGCACGTTCCTCGGCGCGAGCATCGTGATCGCCGGCCACGAGATCGGCGCCGTCGCGGGCATGACGAAAGGCAACACGCTCCCCACCTGCCCGGACGAGGATGGCGATGGATTCTGTTCCCTAATTGACGACTGCAACGACCATAACGCCGCCATCCATCCCGGCGCCGCCGAGCTGTGCGACGGTCTCGACAACAACTGCGATGGCGTGGTGGATGACCTCGGATCCACGACGTGTGGTGTCGGCCCCTGCTCCCGGACGGTCCCCAGGTGCGTCGCGGGGGTGCCTCAGACCTGCACACCCGGCCAGCCCTCGGCCGAGGTGTGCGACGGCGTCGACAACGATTGCAACGGTCAGACCGACGAGGACGCCGACGGAGTCGACACCGATGGTGATTTGATCAACAACGCCTGTGACAACTGTCCCCTGAGCTTCAACCTGAGCCAGACCGACACCGACCGCGACGGCTTCGGGAATTCCTGCGACGTCTGCCTCAACGTGGCCAACCCGGATCAGGCGGATCGGGATGCCGACGGCCGCGGCGACGTCTGCGACAACTGTCCCGCCGATTTCAATCCGCTTCAGGAAGATTCGGATCGGGACGGAGTAGGAGACGCCTGCGACAACTGCCTGAACACACCGAATTCAGGACAGGAGGACGCGAACCACAACGGCATCGGCGATGCCTGCGAGCGCAAGAAGATGCCGAAGGCCAGCTGACAGCGCGCGCGCCGTCCGAAGATCGGCTAGGATTCGGGCATGGGGGAGCCGGCGCGGATCCAGGTCCTTGGATTCGTCCTTCTTATCGTCGGCGGTGTGACGGGCTCGCCGTCTCCAGCGCCGCCGCCGGGGCAAACCCCTTCCGCGAACTGGCCGGACAATCTCCGGTTCGTCGTCTCCGAGGCCCAGAAGGTGCAGGAGGCGGACGTGGCCGCCTGGGCGACCTATCGGTTCGACCGGAAGGCGGAGCGCGAGGACTACGACGACGACGGACGCCTGGTCGAGAAAGAGGAACTGCAGTTCCTCGTGACGCCCGAGGGGGAAGGGTTTCGCGAGGATCTGCTGAGCCACAACGGTCAGGTCCCCGATCCCTCCGACGTCGAGCGCCACCGCCGCACGGGAAGCTTCGCGCGCCACTACAAGACCCTGGTCGCGGGGACCGGTCAGGAGGCGGAGGAGGGGGGGTACTCGCTCGGCCAGCTGCTGCACCTGTCGTCCTATCGGTTCGTGGGACGGGAGCCCCTGAACGGCGTCGACTGCTATCGGCTGGACTTCAGTCCCGAGGACGTGCGTCCGAAAGGGGGCGGCCTGGCCGCGAAGTTCACCAAGGCCATGGGCGGAAGCCTCTGGATCACCGTCGAGGGGTTCCACCTCGCGGCCGCGCGGGCGGAGACCGTCCAGCCGGTGACGATCGCCCTGTCGCTCTCGAAGGTCTACAGCCTGAAGATCCGCATGGACGCCGCGCCGGTGGGGGCGGGGGTGTGGCTGCCGTCGCGCGTCGAGGTGATCACCAGCGCGCGCATCCTCATTCGATCGTTCA
>DATFVU010000197.1:0-10160 GCA_035260145.1 Candidatus Polarisedimenticolia bacterium
CAGGCGGCCGTCGGCGATGGCCAGGATGCGATCGGCGACGCGCAGGCCCGGGCCCGGATCGTGTGTGGCCAGGACGCAGGTGCGACCGGCGCGGCGCTCCTCCTTAAGCCTCCCCTCGAGTCGCGCCGAGGAGTCGCGATCGAGCCCCGTGAAGGGCTCGTCGAGAAGCAGCAGATCGGGGCCGTGAAGCAGGGCGCGGGCGATCGCCAGCCGCTGCTGCATGCCGCGCGAGTATGACGAGACGCGATCGTCCTGGCGATGCGACAGGAAGGCAGCGCCGAGGGCCTCCCGGGCGGCCCCCTCCGGATCGGGCAGGCGATAGAGACGGGCATAGAACAGCAGATTCTCACGGCCCGTCAGATGGTCATAGAGGAAGGTGTGGTGGGACAGGAAGCCGATGCGCCGCCGCAGCGGCGCCGCGTCCCCGCCCTTCGCGTCCTCGCCGAACAATCGCAGGCGCCCCCCGGTGGGACGCAAGAGCGTCGCCAGCAGGCGCAGCAGGGTCGACTTTCCGGCGCCGTTCGGCCCGAACAGGACGACCGACTCACCGGCCGGCACGGTCAGATCGATCGAATCGAGGGCCGCCACCGGACCGTACCGCTTCGCCAGCCCCCTCGCCTCGATCGCGGGAGCCGCCCCCTGGGACATCTAGGCGCCCGCGCGCCGCCCGGGAGGTGCCGGGAGCTGCGCCTCGATCTCCTCGATGCGCTGCACCAGGCGGATCGCCTCCCGAGTGTAGCGGTCGGTCATGTCCCGATAGTCCGGCTCGCTGATCTTGCCGGCGTGGTAGTCGAGCTCCACGTCCTGCAGCGTCTCGTAGGTGACGCTCTTCAGGGCGTGCAGGTCGCGCAGGCGCGCCAGGAGGTCGGGGCCATCCGTCAGCGGCGCCCGGAGATGACGCACCAAAGGCGAGAGAACGAACGCCAGGGTGGCCAGTGACATCAGGATAGCGGCGAGGACGAGCATCAGCCCTGCTCCCGCATCTCGCGCCGCACCCGCTCGAGGGCCCGGCGCTCCTCCGGCGTCGCCGCGGCGGCGTTGGGCGAGGCCGGCGCCGTCGTCGGGGCGGGACGGGCCGTCCCCCAGCGTCGCACCGTCATCGCCAGGGCCGATCCCGCCAGGATCAGCACCGCGAAGGGCGTGATCCAGGCGACGAGATCGAATCCCGTCTTGGTGGGCGCCGAGCGGATCTGCTCGCCGTACTGGGCCACGAACGCCGCGACCACCTGGTCCGGCGTCTCGCCGCCCGACAGCCGGGTGGCGATCTCTCCGCGGATCGCATCGGCGGTGCCGCAGGTGCAGACGCGGACGGTCAGATCGGAGCAGCCGCAGTAGCACATCAGCCGGCTCTCGATCTGCTGCTGCGCCGTGGGGGGGGCGGCCAGCGCGTCGCGCGCGCCCGGGTTCGCGAGAAAGAGCGCGAGGGCGAGGCCGAGACTCCTTGGAAGGATCGGGCTCGGGCGCGCCGTGGCGGCGATCTCAGGCGGCACGGCTCTCGACCTCGAGCAGACGCGCCTCGGCGTCCCGGCGCCTATCGCGGATGTCGGGCAGCATGGCGAACCAGGCGCCGAGGATCAGAACGCCGCCGCCGATCCAGATCCAGTTGATCAGGGGATTCAGGTAGGCCTTGACCGTGGCGCGCCCCTGTTGCGGATCGAAGCCGGTCATGATCGTGTACAGATCGTCGCGCAGGGTGTAGTGGATGGCCACCTCGGTGGACGGGTTCTGCCCCGCCTTGTAGAAATTCTGCCCCGGGACGAGCGTGCCGACGCGGCGCTCGCCGGCGAAGATCGCCAGCCTCGCCCCCATGAACTCCGCGTTCGGCGAGTCCCTCGCCTCCATGTCCTCCAGGACCATCCTGTAGCGCCCCACGGCAAGGCTCTCGCCCCGCTTCAAGGACGCCGTCGCCTCCTGGCGGAAGACCGAGGAGCCGGTCACGCCGATGACGATCAGGATGAACCCGAGATGCACGACGAACCCGCCGTACCGGCGCTTGTTCCTGTCCACCAGGCTCAGGAGGGCACGGCCGAACCGCTGTCCCGTCACCCTCTGGCGGGAGCGCGCGCCCCAGACGAACTCCATCAGCGTGGTCGAGATGACGAAGACCGCCAGTCCGAACGACACGATGGCGTAGACATCGCGCACCCCCGCGACCAGGAGGGCCGCGACTCCCCCCAAAAGCGCCCAGAACGGGACCTGGATCTTCTCCAGGAGTTTGCGGGGGCTGGCGCGCCGCCAGGCGATCACCGGGCAGATGCCGGCCAGGGTCACGAGTGCGAGGGCGATCGGCACGATGATCTCGTTGAAGAAGGGGGGGCCGACCGTGATCTTCACGCCGCGCACCGCCTCGGACAGGATCGGGAACAGCGTCCCCCACAGGACGGCGAAGGCCGCGCCGACCAGCAGGAGGTTGTTGAACAGGAAGGTGCTCTCGCGCGACACGAACGAATCCAGTCGATGCTCGCTCTTCAGATCCGGCACTCGATACAGAAGGAGTCCGACCGAGACCAGCGTGCAGAAACCCAGGAAGCCCGCGAACACCGGACCGATGTCCGACTTGGTGAAGGAGTGCACCGACGAGATGACGCCGCTGCGGGTGATGAACGTCCCCAGGATGGCCAGGAGGAAGCTCATGATCACCAGCGACAGATTCCACACGCGCAGCATCTTCTTGCGCTCCTCGATCATCACCGAGTGCAGGAACGCCGTGCAGGCGAGCCAGGGGATCAGCGAGGCGTTCTCCACCGGATCCCAGGCCCAGTAGCCTCCCCAGCCGAGCTCGACGTAGGCCCACCAGCCGCCGAGCAGGATGCCGGTCCCCAGGAAGAACCAGGAGAGAATCGTCCAGCGGCGCGTGGTGCGGAACCAGATGTCGTCCAGGCGGCCGGTCGCCAGAGCGGCGATGGCGAAGGCGAAGGGGAGGGTCAGCCCGACGTAGCCGAGGTAGAGACAGGGAGGATGGATCGCCATGAACGGATTCTGCAGCTGCGGGTTGAGGCCGATGCCATCCTCCCGGATGAAATCGAGGCGCACGAACGGACGCGCCATGAAGTTCACCAGGGCGAGGAAGAAGGTCGAGACGAACGACAGGGTGGTCACGACCAGGGGCAGGAGCGCCCGGTTGCGCCGGCGGTTCGTCAGCACGATGAGCGACGCATAGCTCACCAGGATCAGCTCCCAGAAAAGCAGCGAGCCGGCCTGGCCCCCCCAGAGCGCCGTGAACTTGTAGATTCCCGGAAGGGCACGGTTGGAGTAGGACGCCACGTACTCCAGGCCGAATTGATCGGTGAACAGGCAGTACTCGAGGCTGATGACGGCCAGGAAAACCAGCGCCCAGGTGGCGTACACGGCGCGCTCGGCCGAGAGCACCAGCTCACCGAGGCCCGCGCGCCAGCCGTTGTAGGAGGAGATGACCGCCCAGCCCGAAGCGGCGAGGGCGAGGTACAGGCACAGCGTCCCGAATTCAGCCATCGGCTAGGACGCGGCGGACGGCCTCACCGCGGCTCGCTCCCGCTGTTCTCCGGAGCGGCAGGGGCCGCGCCGTCCGCGGGTCCTGGCTTGCCCTGCTTCAGCCGGTTCTGGGCTTCGTACTTGGAGGGACACTTGGCGAGCAGGGTCGCCGCCACAAAGGTGCCGTCCGCGCCGAGGGAGCCCTCGACCACCGCCTCCGAGCCGTCCACGAACGTATCGGGGACTTCCTTGTCATAGACGACGGGGAGCTGCTTCGACCCGTCGGTCAGGATGAACCGCGCCCCGGGTCTCCCCTGGTGCTTCTCGATCGATCCGGGCAGGACGTTGCCGTTCACCCGGAAATGATCGCCCAGGTCGGTCCGTCGTCCCGCGTCCATGAACTCGGACACGGTGAGGTAATAGACGAGCGATCCCTTCAGACCGACGCTGAACAGAACGGCGAACCCGACCACGATCAGGATCACCGTGATGACGATCTTTTTGGAGACTCGCTGCGCCACGGTTTCTGCTGCCTCCCGGGATGGAATCGGGATGTGGACCGGGATGATAGCCGACGCCCCCGGGGGAGTCAACCGATCCAGACCTTGAAGTCACAGAATCTTCATGGGTTCTGCCACGGATCACGGTTTCGGGTTCGCCCGACCGACTGGGGACCGGTTGGAAATCACGGCCCCGACTTGACTGCCGGGGCCGGGAGATTAAATTATGCGTCAGACGGTTCATATATGCGTTTTGCAACCACTCAAGATGGCGATATTAGATAGTACGCATATACGAACATAAAGCGAATCCCGAATCCTCCCAAAAAACCAACCCGAGACGCGGGGGTCGAAAGGCCCCCCACCCGCCTTTCCCGTGCTACTCTTTTCCGGCAAAATTCCCGAAGCCGAAGCGGAGCGCGCCGATGCTGAGCGAGGCGATTGACAAGCTCGAGAAGGAGCTGAAGGGGCTGGAGAAGGAGTACCGCGTGGATCTCCCCAGGGAGATTCAGCGCGCCCT
Organism: Candidatus Polarisedimenticolia bacterium; assembly: GCA_035260145.1. Lineage (GTDB taxonomy): Bacteria > Acidobacteriota > Polarisedimenticolia > Gp22-AA2 > Gp22-AA2 > Gp22-AA3. Next base: position 4,471 of record DATFVU010000197.1, read on the forward strand.
GCAGATGGGGGATCTGCGCGAGAATTCCGAATATCACTCCGCCCTCGATCGCCAGCAGTACGTGAAGGCGCGCATCGGCCAGCTCCAGAAGCAGCTGAAGGATCTGTCGCTCATCGACCTCAGCACTATGCCCAAAGATCGAGTGGCCCTCGGCTCGTCCGTCTCGCTTGTCGACGCCGAGTCGGGGAAGACCATGACGTACGAGCTGGTGATCCCGGACATGGCCGATTTCGCCAAGGGGCTGGTCTCGGTCACCTCTCCAATCGGCAAGGCGCTGGTCGGCCATAGGGTCGGGGACGAGGTCACGATCAAGACCCCGGGCGGGACGAAGCAATACGAGATCGTCAAGCTCGCGACCGTCCACGACAAGGAGAGCTCGTGACGCTTCGCGCCGGTCTTGTGGCCTGCCTGGCCTTCGCCCCGGCGGTCGTCCTGTGCTGCGCCCCCGCCCACGACGCCCAGACGCTCTTCGGCAAGCTGCAGAGCGACGATTTCGAAGAGCGCCAGGACGCCGCGGAGACGATCGACAAGCTGGTGGCCGAAGGGGATTACGAGGTGTTCGTGCGCGGCGCTCAGAGTCCCGTCATGTCCAACCGCCCGCCCTCGATCGTCTACCTGGCGCGCATCAGACAGCCCAAGGCGCGCGCCGCGCTGCGCGATCTCCTGCGCCTCGAGAACCGGGCGATGATCCCCTACAACCCGATCCGGATGAAGCCGTCCAGCGAGGAGACCGACAGCCGGATCCTGGTGGCCAACCTGATCGCCGAAGGGGGCGGAGATCCGGAGGCCCTCGGGACGCTCCTGAAGGGGGCTGAGGACCAGCCGCCCGATGTCATGCAGGGGACCTGCTACGCGATCGGCGCGCTGCACGACCCGGGCGGCCTTCCGTTCCTGGCGAAGGCGGTGCGCCATTCCGACGTCGAGGTGGTGCGCGCCGCCACTCAGGCGGTCGGCACGTTCCGCATGCCCGAGGCCCGGGAGATCCTTAAATCGCTCGTCGGCCATCCGTCGCAGCAGGTGCGCAGCGAGGTGCTGTCGGGGCTCGCCCTCCAGGATGATCCATCCGTCGTGAGCATTCTCGAGGGGATCGCCGGCTCCGACCCGGTGCCGGAGCTGCGCTCCGCCGCCATCACCCAGCTGGCGCGCTTCAAGGATCCGGCCCCGGTCCCTTTCCTGATCGAGCAGCTGAAGGCAAAGGACGGGTCGAACCGGCAGGCGGCCCTCGACACTCTGCGCCTCATGAGCGGTCAGTCCTTCGGCCCGAGCCCCGAGCCCTGGAGCCGCTGGTGGCAGCAGAACGGCGGCACCCGGATCGCGAGGCCCTGACGTGAGCCTCGCCTTCCACGAGGAGATGGTCCGCCTGCTGCGCTCGGGGCGCACGCTCGCGGTCGCGACCCTGTGCTCGGGCCGCGGCTCCACGCCGCGCGCCGCCGGGACCAAGATGATCGTCACCGACACGGGAGAGACCGTCTTCAGCATCGGCGGGGGGGCGTTCGAGGCGCTGGTGATCGAGGACGCCCGGGAGGCAATCCGCACGCAGAGGGGCTTCGAGAAGGAGTACCGCTTCACGGAGCAGGGGGACGAGGCCACGGGAATGGTCTGCGGCGGCAGCGTCCGGGTCCTGTTCGAGGTGGTCGCCCCGCCGCTCCCCCTGCTGGTGTTCGGCGGCGGCCACGTCGGCCTCGAGCTGGCCCGCCTGGGCGGCCGGCTGGGGTTCGACGTGACCGTCGTGGACGACCGGCAGGAATACCTCGCGGCGGATCGATTCCCGGAGGGCGTGCGGACGCTGCGCGCCGGGCGGGACTACATGAACGGCCTGCCCGAAATTCCGGCCGGGGCCTACGTCGCCGTGGTCACGCGCTGCCATAGGACCGACCTCGCGGCGATCCGCCACGCCGTCGGGCGCGGCGCCGCCTACGTCGGTCTGATCGGCAGCCGCCGGAAGATCGCCACGGTCATGAAGCGGGCCGCCGAGCAGGGGACGCCGGCCGAGGCGCTGCACGAGGTGCGCGGACCGATCGGGCTGCCGATCGGCGCCGAGACGCCGGAGGAGATCGCCGTCAGCATCGCCGCCGAGATGATCGCGGTGCGGCGCTCCGCGCCGGCCGCGGCCGACGCCCGCGAGCCGCGGCAGAGCGCGCACGAGATCCGCCTGCCGGGCCTCGCCGCCGGAGCGGCGCCGTTCGATCGCCGCCGCGGCCCCCGCACCGTCGCGTAGAGAGCGCCCGTCCCTCCGGCTTTCCCCTTATCCATGCGGCTCCGCCTCTGCGCCCGCCGGGCACGGGTCCGGACTCGCTTGTCGCGAGTCCTCCCCTCTCTATCGCCTCGCGCCGCCCACCGCGCTGGGAAGCGCGCGGCGGGGCCCCGGCGCGAGGTCTCAGAAGGCCCGGCGAGCGCAGGGCGGAGCCGCACAGCGAGGTGGCCCAAGCGGAGTCTCGGCGTGCGCTTCGCTTGCCGCGTCGGACGGCGATGCTGCAGCGATGAGCAGAGGAGCGCGGCCTGCCACGCAGAAACCGGGGGATACCTCAGATACCCCGGCCTTTGACGCCTGTGGGGTGCGGTGCTAAGATGCCCGGCCTTCACGTTCTCGCGCCGTTTTCCCAGGGAGGATTCAGAGGTGGCCAGGACAGCGCCGGATGTCTGGAACGCCCGCGCGTCCACGCTTTACGGCGTCCTTCTGTCGATGCGTCCGCGCCAGTGGATCAAGAACCTGGTGGTGTTCGCGGCGCTCATCTTCGCCAAGAAGTGGATGGAACTTCCCCTGGCGATGCGCGCGGTGGCCGCCTTCGGGCTGTTCTGCCTCGCCAGCGGCGCCGTCTACATCATCAACGACCTGTTCGACGCCGACCGGGACCGCAAGCATCCGCAGAAGGCGCGCCGCCCGATCGCCTCGAAGGCGCTCGGCGTCACGCCGGCGATCGCCGCGGCGATCCTCTTCCTGACCGGGTCGATCATGGCGGGATTCGCCCTGTCCCCGCCGTTCGGCGCGCTTTTGCTCATCTACGTGGCGATCAATCTTGTGTACTCGTTCTGGCTGAAGGAGATCGTGATCATCGACGTCATGCTGATCGCATCGGGGTTCGTGCTGCGGGCCGTCGCCGGCGCCGTGGTGATCGACGTGCCGATCTCGCACTGGCTCATCATGTGCACCATCCTGTTGTCCCTGTTCCTGGCGCTGTGCAAGAGGCGCCAGGAGCTCGCCACCCTCGAGAACGCGCACGTGCACCGCGTCAGCCTGCAGGAGTATTCCGTCGAATTCATCGATCAGATGATCAACGTGGTCACGCCGTCGACGCTCGTGACCTACATTCTGTACTGCGTGTCGCCCGAGGTGGAGCGCAACCTAGGCACCAGGCACCTCTACCTGACCGTCCCCTTCGTGCTGTACGGCATCTTCCGCTACCTGTACCTGGTCCATCGGAAGGGGGGCGGCGGCAGCCCGACTCAGACCCTGCTCACCGATCTGCCGCTCCTGGTGTGCATCGGCCTGTGGGGGCTCACCGTCGTCCTGCTCATCCGTTTCGGCTTCGGGCCGGCCTAGGACACACTCCCGGGACTCCTCGCCCCTTCCGGCCGGCCCTCCGCTCCCGCGGGCCGTGCCTCGGGGACCGCGCCGACCTATAATGTCGGTCTCGGAGACCCGTTTCGTCCAAGGAGTGCTTACATGACCCGTCCCAAAATCGCCGCCCTCATGACCCGGCCGCAGACGGTCGTCGAGGACTACGGCCGCCTGATGCGGCTGGCCTCGTACCGCTCGGTCCTCGACCCGTCGATCCCGACGATCCTGAAGCTGAACCTTTCGTGGACCAAGTACTTCCCGGCCTGTTCCAGCCAGCCGTGGCAGGTGCAGGGGGTGGCGCAGGCGATGCTGCAGGACGGCTACGCCCGCGATCATCTGCTGCCCCTCGAGAACAAGACGGTCGTCACCGAGCCCTGGAAGGGGGCGCGCAACAACCGCTGGCTCCCCGTGCTCCAGGAGCTCGGCCTCGGCTTCACCGCGCTCCCGGAGGTGCCGTGGCGCGTCTACAAATTCAAGTCGCCTCTTCTGAGGCTGAACGAGATCTTCCCGGACGGGATCGAGATCCCGGCCCTGTATCCGGGGAAGAACATCGTCCACCTCCCGACCGTCAAGACGCACGGTCACGCCACGACGACGGGCTCGATCAAGAACGCCTTCGGCGGTCTCCTGAAGGAAGTCCGCCATTACGCCCACAAATACATGCACGAAGTGCTCGTCGACCTGATGATCATGCAGAAGGAGCTGCACCCCGGGATCTTCACGGCGATGGACGGCACGATCTGCGGGAACGGCGCGGGACCGCGCACCATGGACCCGGTCGTGGGGAACGTGATCCTGGCCGGGGCCGACTCGGTGGCGATCGACGCGGTGGCGGCCCGCCTCATGGGATTCGATCCGATGACGATCCCCTATTTGAGGATGTGTCACGAGCGGGGCCTGGGCGTGGCCGATCCGCGCGACATCGATCTGGCGGGGGACGACATCCGCGGCATCAACCTCCACTTCAAGGTGTCGCGGTCGTTCGTCATCTGGGGGGACCAGATGCTGCGCAGGGGGCCCCTGCGCTTCCTCGAGAAGATCGCCCTGCACTCGCCGCTGGTCGTCTGGGCGCCGGCCGCCTCGAACTTCTATCACGACCTGCTGTGGTACCCGACCGTGGGGCGCGCCAAGATCGCCCGCTTCCGCCGCACGGAGTGGGGCCGGCTGTTCGACGACTACTCCGGCGGGCCGAAGGGACGCGTCAGCGCCGTGGCCGGTCCCGCCGAGGCGCCACCCCGGCATGCCTGAAGGGAAGCGCCCGCCTTTTTTACGGCTCGGCGGACCGGTCGTCCTCGGCTTTCTCCTGGGGACGGCCTGCGGCTGTTCCGGGAGCGGGACTCCCGCGACCCCGGCGGCGGGCGCCCGGCCGAACGTCCTGCTGATCACGGTCGACACGCTGCGGCCCGACCATCTGGGCTGCTACGGCTACGGCCGTCCGACCAGCCGGTTCATCGACACGCTGGCGCGCCGCGGAACGCTGTTCCGCGTGGCGATCACCGCCGCCGGGCGTACGGTCCAGTCGTTCCCGTCGATCCTGACCGGCGTCTACCCCATGGTGCACGGCCTGCGCTACGAGGGGCAGAGCTACGAAAGCCTGCAGGGTCGCCTCACGCTGACGCGGATCCTGAAGGACCACGGCTACGAGTCGTTCGCCGTGACGCAGGGGCTCAACGTCGGGCTTCACACCGATTTCGATCTGTACGATCCGGACATCTACCTCGACCCCTCGGGAAAGAAAGTCTACGTGCCGGCCAGAACCGACAGCGACGCGACGCGCAAGGCCGTGCAGTGGCTGCGCCGCCGCGGGCAAAAGGAGGCGCCGTTCTTCCTCTGGCTGCGCTACAACGCCCCCCATTGGCCCTACGAGGCGCCGGCCCCCTTCACCGAGATGTTCGACACGGCGTACAAGGGGCCGCATCCCTTCAACGAAGAGGCGGGGCCCGGTGTGGAGCGGGGCGACATCATTTTCGGGAAGACCCGGCTCGACAAGCGCGTGGTCGAGCACGCCGTGGCCCATTACGACGGAGAGGTGGCCTGCGCGGATCACGCGGCGGGGGAGCTGTTCGGCGCTCTGGAGTCGATGGGCCTTCTGGCCCGCACCCTGGTGGTCCTGACCGCCGATCACGCGGTC
>DATFVU010000198.1:0-7406 GCA_035260145.1 Candidatus Polarisedimenticolia bacterium
CGCACGACCATCTGCACGGAGCCGCTCGCACCGGCGGCGAGATTGCCCGGTGACCAGGTGACGACACCGCCCGAGAGCGTGCCGCCACCGGTGGCGGAGACGAAGGTGGTGTTGACCGGAACGGTGTCGGCGATCACAACACCGGTGGCGTTGGCGCTGCCGGTATTGGAATAAGAGAGCGTGTAGGTCAGGTTGCCGCCGGCGGCGACCGGGTCCGGAGCATCGGTCGCGGCGATCGTCAGGACCGGGCCGACCTGCGCCGGCTGCGCCGCGACTTCATTGGATCGCTGACTCTCGTTTCCGGCCTGATCGTACGCTGTGACGACGAAATAATAGGTGGTGCCCGCGGTGAGATTCATGATCGAGTAGGACGTCACCAATCCGACGTCGATCATCTGTGTCGGTGTCGAGGGGGCGACACCGTAGCGAATGCGATACCCGGCCAGGTCCGGCTCCGTGTTCGCGTCCCAGGTGAGCTGGACGACGGTGGCCGCGCGTATCGAATCGACAGATAGCGCCAGCAGCGCTATACCGAGGCAGACGACGGAACACCACTTTCGTGATCTCCGGCGTCCCCCCATGGACGGCCCCCTCCGAACTTCTCCGAAAATTCGTTGTGATGCGAGGTCGTGCTGCTGCGAATCCCGTCTTCACCATCTGCAACATGGATGCCGCAGCGATGCGAGGCATGAATCGATCGGCGAGTCTCAAACCCCTCATGGAAGGCGACTTTCAGTGCCCCGAAATTCCACACGCATCGTCAAGCCATTGGATGTCCGCCATAGTGATCGCTCGTAACGAATCGGGTGTATGCCCGAGAGGACATCGGAAAGTTCACTGAGCGGGCGTCGGGAAAATCATCGGGAAAAAGGAATTTCCGGAACGCAGAATTTCCGGATTCCTGAAATTATCGAGAGGGGTGGCCGATTATCTGGAGGGGCGCATCTCTGCGCTCTGGAGATCCGACGTGGCCTCGTCCCAGTCGTCGTAGAGATGGGCGAGCTCGATCTCGATCGTCTTCCTTTCCTCTCCGAGACGTCGGGCCCGGCCCTCCTGGTGATAGACGTCGGGAGACGACATCTCGGTCTCGAGCTCTTTCAGGCGGGTCTCGAGAGGAAGGATGGAGGCCTCGAGGGCGGCGATGCGCTCGCGCAATCCGCGCAGCTCCCGGTTGCGACGGTTTCGCGCCTCGGCGTCCCGGCGTTTCTGCTCCCGCCCGCCGCCCGGCGGCTTCGGTACATCGGCGTCGCCTGGCTCCCGCCCACGCGTGCCCCGCCCGTTGTCGCGCGACTCGCCCCGGGGCGCAGCGCCTGTGGGAGCCTGTGAGGCGCGACCACCGCGCTGCGGGACCGCCGCGTCCGCCGCGGCGCGCCCGGTCCTTCCGGAGGAGCCGCCCCTGAGCGCGGCCAGATAGTCGTCGTATCCGCCGTCATAGAGGCGCACCCGGCCGTCCTCGAAGGCGGCCACGCGCGTCGCCACCTTATTGATGAAGTATCGATCGTGCGACACGAACAGGAGGGTGCCGCCGAAGCCGGCCAGGGCGTCCTCCAGAGCCTCTCGCGTCGGCAGGTCGAGGTGGTTCGTCGGCTCGTCGAGAAGGAGGAAGTTCCCCGGATCGAGCGTCAGGCGCGCCAGGGCCAGGCGGTTCTTCTCGCCGCCGCTCAGGACCTCCACCTTCTTGAAGACGTCGTCCCCCGAGAACTGAAAGATGCCCAGAAGCGAGCGGAGCTGACCTGGGCTCTTCCCCGGCGCCCAGGCCTGCATCTCCTCCAGGACCGTGCGGCCCGGGGTCAGCGTCTCGAGGACGTGCTGCGCGAAGTAGTGCAGCACCACTTTCTCGCCGATCTCGACCGAGCCGTGGTCTGCCGGAAGCTTCGCGGCGACGATCTTCAGCAGGGTGCTCTTGCCGCAGCCGTTCGGACCGACGAGTGCGATCCGGTCCCCCCGCCAGATCTCAAGATCGAGATCCCTGAGGACGGCGGTCTCTCCGAAGCTCTTGCGCACCGAGGCCAGGAGCGCCACGCGCTGCGCCGAGCGCGACACCGGCGGGAACGAGAAGCGCCAGGTCTGCTCCTCGGCCATCACCTCGGTGCGCTCCATCTTCTCCAGCATCTTGATGCGGCTCTGCACCTGCCGCGCCTTGGTCGCCTTGTAGCGGAAGCGCTCGATGAAGCGCTCGACCTCCTCCACGCGGTGCGCCTCGGAGGCGGCCTTCTTCGCCGCCAGCTCGCGCGCCTTCTCCTTCTCGATCCGGAAGCGGTCGTAGTTCCCGGCCCACAGCCGCACGCGCCCGTCGTGCACCTCGGCGATCGAGGTCGTCAGGCGGTTCAGGAAGGTCCGATCGTGCGACACGATGATCAGCGCCGAGGGGATGTCCGACAGAAAATCCTCGAGCCAGGCGACCGCCTCCAGGTCGAGATGGTTGGTGGGCTCGTCCAGCAGGAGGTAATCGGGCCTGCGCAGCAGCAGGGCGCCCAGGGCGGCGCGCATCCGGTAGCCGCCCGAGAACTCGCGCAACGGCCGGGCGTGATCGCCGGGCCCGAACCCGAGTCCGCCGAGGATCGCCTTCGCCCGTGCCTCGAGGTCGAAGCCGCCGGCCACCTCGAACCGGTGCTGCAGATCGCCGGACCGCCGGGTCAGGGACTCGAGGCGGTCGCCGGAGGCGGTCGACATCTCGTGATGCAGGCGCTCCAGCTCCTTCTCCATCGCCAGGGTCTCGTGAAACGGCGACAGGAGCGCCTCGAGGACCGTTCCCTCGGCGAGCCTCGCCCCTTCCTGCGGCAGGTAGCCGAGGGAGGTGCCCCGCACCACGTCGACGGTGCCGCCGTCCGGCTCCTCGACCGACGCGATGAGTCGCAGCAGAGTGGTCTTGCCGGCGCCGTTCGGACCGACCAGTCCGACGCGGGCCCGGGGAGGGATCGCCCAGTCGACCCCTTTCAGGACCTCGTGGACGCCGTAGCTGCGCTTCACTCCGTGCAGGCGGATCACGCGTCCAGTCTACACAGGGGCGCGGGCCGGCATCAACGCGGGGCGGCGACCGGCCCTCAGGGCGGGATGGGGGGCGCGTAGGGGAGGGTCATCCCCAGGAGCCAGCACAGCAGGAAGACGACCGGGACGTGGAAGGCGAGCTGCAGGATCGAGAAGCCCGCGAGGTCGCGAGCGCGCACGTGCAGGATTCCCATCAGCGGCAGCATCCAGAACGGATTGATCAGGTTCGGCAGGGCTTCGGCCGCGTTGTAGATCTGGACCGTCCACCCGAGATGCGCCTGCCAGGCGTTGGCGGCCGCCATCACGTACGGCGCCTCGATGACCCACTTGCCGCCGCCGGACGGGATGAACAGGCCGAGGACCGCGGAGTACAGCGCCACGACCAGCGGGAACGTCCCGCGCGTCGTGATCTTCACGAACAGATCGGCCATGAGCGGCTGAATCGCGGTGTTCGAGATGATCCCGAAGATTCCCGCATAGAACGGGAACTGGATCAGGACCCCGCCGGTCGCCGGGACCGCGCGGGCCACCGCCTGCAGGAACGAATTCACCCGGCGGTGCAGGAGCAGTCCCAGCGCCAGGAAGGCGAAGTTGAAATTGTTCAGGTTCAGAGACGCGGCGAGGCTCGTCCCCCGGAACTCCAGGACGAGAAACGAGAGCATCAGCAGGCCGATGATCGTTCCCAGGATCGGGCTGTTCTCCAGCCGGTCCGCCGGCGTGCGCGGCTTCGGGATCTCGATCGACGGATCCTGGAATCGCACCCCCATCGCCTCGGCCGTGCGCGCCCGCCCTTCCCCCGGGCAGGAGGCGTACGCCACGGCGACGGAGACGGCGATCAGGACGACCGCCATGAGCGCGCTCTGCCACAGGAAGATCGTCTGCGAGAGGGGGATCACTCCGGTGACCGGCAGGAGCTCCTTCGGGATCGCCGAGGGGGTCGCCTGCAGGAGGGCCGCGGACGAGGACAGCCCCAGGGCCCACACGCTTCCCAGGCCCAGGTAGGCCGAAGCACACAGGGCGCGGTAGTCGATCCCCTTCATGCGCACGGCGATCTCCCGCACCAGGAGGCCCGTGAACACCAGCGACAGGCCCCACGACAGCAGAGAGGCGAGCATGGCGAAGAAGGCCACAAAGGCCACAGCACCCCGCCCCGTCTTCGGTATCCGCGCGAGCCTCCGGATGAGCCGCGCCAGGGGCGGCGAGATCGCGACGACGAACCCGCCGATGATCACCAGGGCCATCTGCATCGTGAACGGCACGAGGCCCCAGAATCCGCGCCCGAACTCGCCGACGAGCTTCAAAGGCGTCTCGCCGAGCAGAAGACCGGCCGCGAACACCAGGAGGACGGCGGCCAGGGCGAAGACCAGGGCGTCGGGAAAGTAGCGCTCGCAGAAATCGGCGATGGCGGCGCCGGCGCGCGCCAGGGGGGCGCCTCCGGAGGGACCTGCGTCGGTCCGGCGGGCGACGTTCACGCGCGGAGTGTATTACACTAACCAGCGTGGAAAAGCTCGAAGAGAGTCTTCTGGCGCTTCTGATCGAGACCTCGACCAATCTCCCTCCCGACGTGCGCCGCGCGATGGCCCTCGCCCTGGGCGCGGAGGAGCGCGGCACGAGATCTTCGCAGGCGCTGCAAGTGATCGCGGCCAACATCGACATGGCGGGGGATTGCCAGGGGCCCATCTGCCAGGACACAGGCTGGCCGACGTTCCTCGTCACCACACCGGTCGGCACCGACCAGATGCGCATCGAGGAGGCGATTCACACGGCCATCGCCGAGGCGACGAAACGCGGCAAGCTGCGCCCGAACTCCGTCGACTCGCTGACCGGGAAGAACAGCGGAGACAACCTCGGCCCCGGCACCCCCACCGTCCATTTCCATCAGTGGAGAAACGGCGACGAGATCGAGATCCGGCTGCTCCTGAAAGGCGGCGGCTGCGAGAACAAGAACATCCAGTATTCCCTCCCCGCGGAGATTCCGAACCTGGGGCGCGCCGACCGCGACCTGGACGGAGTGCGTAAGTGCCTCCTGCACGCGGTGTGGCAGGCGCAGGGGCAGGGGTGCAGCGTGGGAGCGATCGGCGTGTGCATCGGCGGCGATCGGACCACCGGGTACGAGCACGCCAAGCTGCAGCTGTTCCGGCCGCTCGACGACGAAAACCCGGACGCGCGCCTGCGGGAGCTGGAAGCATACGTGGTGCGGACCTCGAACACCCTGGGCATCGGCACCATGGGGTTCGGCGGCGGCGTGACCCTGATCGGCTGCAAGATCGGCGCTGTCAACCGGCTGCCGGCGTCGTTCTTCGTGTCGGTGGCTTACGACTGCTGGGCCTTCCGGCGTCTCGGCGTCGTGCTGGACGCCCGCACCGGGGCGATCAATCGCTGGCTGTACAAGAATGACGCGCCGGTCGAGCGCATGACGGACCGGCAGGGGTTCGAGCGCACCGGCAAGGAGATTCCGCTGCGCCCGCCCCTGAGCCGGGAGGACATCGCGAAGCTCAAGGTGGGGGACGTCGTCCTGATCAGCGGACTCCTCTACACCGGGCGCGACGCCGTGCATCATCATTTAATGAAGCATGCGCCCCCGGTCGATCTCCGCGATCAGATCCTGTACCACTGCGGCCCGGTCGTCCTGAAAGAGGGGGACGGCTGGCGGATCACGGCGGCCGGCCCGACCACCAGCATCCGCGAGGAGCCGTACGAAGCGGACGTCATCGGGCGCTACGGTCTGCGCGCGGTGATGGGGAAGGGGGGCATGGGGCCGAAGACGCTCCAGGCCTTGAAGGAGCACGAGGCCGTCTATCTCAACGCCATCGGCGGGGCCGCCCAGTACTATTCCCGCTGCATCGAGAGAGTCGAAGGGGTCGACCTTCTCGAGTTCGGCCTCCCCGAAGCGATGTGGCGCCTGCGCGTGAAGGAGTTCCCCGCCATCGTCACCATGGATGCGCACGGTCATTCGCTGCACGCCGACGTGCAGGGCGCTTCCGGCGAGATCCTCAAGACGCTCGCCGAGCCGGTGTTCGCCGGCTCCTAGGACACGGGCCTGGTCCCGCGACGCGATTCGATCAGGCGGTCCAGCTCTGCCCTCAGGCGAGGCAGGACCTCGTCGTAGCGGAACGTTCCGATCGTGTCCGACTTGCGCTTGAGGTTGACGTGCGTCGGGGCGCACCACAGCCCCAGGTCGGCGTCGTCGGTCTCGCCGGGGCCGTTCACGCGGCAGCCCATGACGGCGATCGTGACGGCGTGCTCCCGGGCGTAGGCCGTGACCTCGCGCACCTTCTCCGCCAGCTCGACGAACGCCTCGTTCTCGACCCGCGAGCAGGACGGGCACGAGATGATGTTCAGCCTCCTGCCCGGGTTCTCCGGGACCGATCGGAAACGGCCGCGGGCGATGTCGTCCAGGATCTGTCGCCCCGCCGCGATCTCCTCCCCCTTGCGATCGTTGGGCACGGTGAGAGACACGCGAATCGTGTCGCCGATGCCCCGCGACAGCAGCTGCTCGAACGCCACCCGCGTCTTGATGACGCCATCGGGCGGCAGGCCGGCCTCGGTGACGCCGAGGTGGAGCGGCACGTCGGGCCGCTCGGCGGCGAAGCGGCGATTGGCGTCGATCACCTTGATCGGATCGGAGTCCTTGAGCGACACGCAATACCGCAGGAATCCCAGGCCGTCGAGAAGGTCGCAATGCTCGAGCGCCGACGCGACCATCTCCGCCACCGAGTCGCCCGCGAAGCGTCCGGCCTTGTCGGGGTCGATGGAACCGCAGTTCACTCCCACGCGCAGGGCGCAGTCGTGGCGGGAGGCGACCTCCGCGAGGAAGGCGACCTTGTCCCGGACGGGTCTCGATCTCTCATGGTGATGCAGGTGGCCGGGGTTGTAGCGAATCTTGTCGACGAACGGTGCCGTGTCCGCGGCCAATCGATAGTTCTCCTGCAGGTCGATCGACAGGTTCGCCCGGGTGCGCTCCCGGATCGCGGGAAGCGCCCTGACGTCGCGGGCGCTGTCCACCGCGATCCGGACGATGTCGGCGCCGGCGCGCTCCAGATCGAGGATCTGGCCCACCGTCGACTCGACGTCGCTGGTCTTGGTGGCCGTCATGCTCTGGACGGCAATCGGCCGGCCGTCGCCGATGGTCGTCCGGCCGATGCGCACGGCGCGGGTCGGATTGCGGGGAGACAGGCTCACGCGGAGATCATAGCACCTGGAAGCGGCGGCCGGCGCCGGCCCGCACCCTTCCGGCGCGCAGCTCCGACAGCGGGTAGAAGGTGTCGCGCCAGCGCACGCCCCCCCGTACGATCGCCCGGATCGCCGAATTCCATGCGGCGCCCAGGAGGAGGAGGCTGGCTGTGGGATAGAGCAGCGCCGGCAGGGAGGCGCCTCCGCCATAGCGGCGGGCCTGCATGCGGAACCCCGCGCCGATG
>DATFVU010000199.1:0-18820 GCA_035260145.1 Candidatus Polarisedimenticolia bacterium
GGATCTACGGCCTGACCAAGGGGCAGTATTCGCCCACCAGCGAGTTCGGGAAGAAGACGAAGTCGAGCCCGTTCGGCACGGCCGAACAGCCGATCAACCCCCTGGGCGTGGCGCTCGCGTCCGAGTGCACGTTCGTGGCGCGCTCGGTGGACATCGACACGAAGCACCTCTCGTCCATGGTCGAGCGCGCCGCCGCCCACAAAGGCACGGCGTTCATCGAGATCTATCAGAACTGCAACATCTTCAACGACGGCGCCTTCGATTCATTCGTGGCGCGCGACGTGCGATCGGATCGCATGGTGCAGCTCGAGCACGGCCTGCCGGTGGTCTTCGGAAAGGATCGCAACAAGGGAATCCGGCTGCATGGGGTGCACCCGGAGGTGGTGACGGTCGGGGAGAACGGTGTGACGGAGAAAGACCTCCTGGTCCACGACGAGACGGCGCAGGAACCGACGCTGGCGTATCTCTTGAGCCGCATGACCCATCCTGACTACCCGGTTCCGGTCGGGGTGTTCTACCGCGCCGAGAGGCCGCGCCTCGAGGAGATCGTGGAGCAGCAGAGCATCCAGGCGACCGCGCGCATGGGCGCCGGGAGCGTCGAGCGCCTCCTGAACTCGGGAGCGAGCTGGACGGTGACCTGAGGCATGACCTGCCCGGATTGCGGCCACGACAACATCGACGGCGTGGACGCCTGCGATCACTGCGGGCAGGATCTCCGATCGGTCGACATTCCCTCGCCGCGCACCGGGCTGCAGCGCACCATCATGGAAACGCCCCTGCGCGATCTCGCTCCGCCCCAGGCCCTGACCGTCTCTCCGCGCGACCCGGTGGCGCAGGTGGTGCGACTGATGCGCGAGAAGCGGCAGGGAAGCGTGCTGGTGATGGACGGCACGACGCTGGCCGGCATCTTCACCGAGCGGGACGCCCTCCTGCGACTCACGGGGAAGGCCCAGAATCTGGATCGCCTGCCGGTGAGTCAGGTGATGACGCGCGACCCGAAGATCCTGCGGGACGACGATACGCTGGCCTACGCCATGCACTGCATGGCGGTCGGCAACTACCGGCACATCCCGATCCTCACGCCGGGCCAGCCGCCGCGGTTCATCTCGGTCCGCGGCGTCCTCGCCTTCCTCGACGAGCTCGCCCGCTAGTCCGGCGGCGCTCGCGCCTCCTCACTCCGGAAGACGCCTCGCCAGCCTGTCCAGACGCTTCTTCGGGTAGGAGGCGACGATCTCCGTCACCACGGCATCGGCGACTGCGGCCGCCGATCCCTCCCGCTCCTGCGGGGCGCCCCAGGCGAATCCGGCCTGGTAGTCGTCCTGCGATGTGGCCCCCTCGGCCATCGCGGCGGCGTCGACCGTCTCCTGGAACTCGGTGGGGAGCTGGCGGCTGACCCGGCCCCCCTCGTCTTCGGCGCGCACGCCGTACGGGATGTCTTTCCAATACATGATCCGGACCTGGGCCATCGTGGCGCATCCTCCTCCGGGCGCGCTTCTGTATCACCGAACGGCGTGCGCGCGCAAGGTTCGAACGCATGCGCGAGGCGTCGAAGTGTGAGAGACTGCGGGCGGAGGGCGATCCATGAGCCTGCAACGCGAGACGGAGTTGGCCCACGCAACCTGCCCGTGCTGGGACCCGCAGTCGGGCTGCCGGAAATGCCGCAACTGCGAGTCCCAGGGCAAGCACTTCATCGACGATTGCGAATGGCGCGGTCACGCCGCCATCGCACGCGTCGTGAGCGCCACGCGGCTGGACGATCTGGAGCGAATCAAGTCCTTCGTCGACCGGGACGGGGCGATCTCCGCCGAGGTCAGGAAAATGCTCCAGAGCACCGCCTAGACATCAGGCGATCGCGTGCGTGACGCCCTTGGGCAGATATCCGAGATGCTCCAAAAGGGCCGTCGACAACGCGAACTCGCGCACGCTATTGAGTTCTTTCGGTTCGCACCCCGCAGGGACCTCGATGCGAATCGTGTGGGTGTGGTCTGCGACTTGGACTTCATATAGAAGCGTCATGGCCACCTCCTTCGCGCGAAGAGGATGCCCCGATACGGGAGGGAGGACAATCGGCGAGGACCTGAAAACCATTCGGGCGAACACCCGAGGGTGAATCCCCGGAGTCGGAATCACTCTGGAGCGGACAAGGACTGAACATGAACGGAGGTGCCGTCGTGAAACCTGCCTGGAGCCTTCTGATGGTGACGCTTCTGACCGGCGCGCCGGGTATCGGGGCGAACACCAGCGTCGCCGCCGACGCGACGCCCGTCTCACCGGCCTCAACGCCGACGCAACATCCGCCCGGATCGTGGAAGAAGAATCTTTTCGTCGGCGGCGGCGTCGGTCTGGGATTCGGCGACATCGACTGGGTCTCCGTGGAGCCGCTCATCGGATATCGGATCCACCCGAAGGTGACCGTCGGCGCGAGCCTGATTTATCAGTGGCAGAGCGACGATCGCTACTCCCAGAGCGTCAGCACCACCTCCTACGGCGGGCGCGCCTTCGCGCAGTACTACCCGATGCCGAACTTCTTCTTTCAGGCGGAGTACGAGTACCTCAACTACGAGTACGTCCAGTTCAACCTGTCGACTGTCCGCACCGACGCGTCGAGCGTCCTCGCGGGGGCGGGGATCAGTCAGCCGATGGGCGGCCGGGGCTTCTTCTTCGCCTCGGCCCTCTACAACTTCTCCTACGATTCGAACGATCCGACCAGCGCGTATTCGAACCCGTGGGTCTATCGGGCCGGCGTGGGCTTCGGATTCTGAGGAGGCGGGATGATGGCCGGAATGCTGAGTCGCGGCATGGTTCGGTGCGGGGATGACGCGCGATGCGAAAGACCCCGATCGCCAGTGCTCCGGGCCCTCCCCACGGTCGCCCTGGCGCTGGTCGCCCTGGCGTGCGCCTCGTCGACGAAGATGCTCCAGTCCTCGACGACGGCGGACTTCCGGCAGGGCTCGGTCAAGAAGGTGTTCGTGGTCGGCGTGGCGCGGAACGAGGTGCTGCGCCGGATTTACGAGGACTCCTTCGTCACCGACCTCCAGAGAGACAAGGTCGAGGCGGAACCGGGCTACAAGCGGATCCCGGATCCCGATCCGCAAAAGATAGACAAGGACGCCGTGGCGGCCGACCTCAGGAAGGACGGCTTCACGCACGTTCTGGTCACACGCCTGGTGAGTGTGGAGGACAGGGAGACCTACCATCCGCCGACGACCATGACCGTCGGCGTGGGCTTCGGGGGTTATCCCGGCTACTACGGCGGCTGGTATCCGTACATGTCGATGAGCTACGGCTACGTCACGAGCCCCGGGTACACGACGGTGAACAAGGTCGTCGGCCTCGAAACCAACATCTACGACCTCGAAACGCAGAAACTCGTCTGGACCGGCCTGACGCAGTCCTGGATCGACACCACCGCCGAGAAGGAGATCCCGAAGGTGATCTACGCCGTGCTCTGGGACCTGCGCTCGAAGAAGGTGATCTAGCGCCTACCAGCGGAACCCGAAGAGAATCGGAAAGTATTCGGTCCTCTTCGGGTCGGTGTTCATCGAGTGAAAGGCGCCTTCCAGGTAGAGCTGCTTGCCGGAGCGCAGCGGGAAGGTGATCCCGATGACTCCGTTGTAGCCCATCTTGGTCAGCCGGTCGTTGTCCGAGATGACGTCGCCGACCGTGGTGTACGGATAGCACCATCCGGTCCAGGGGTCGCACCAGATCCCCGAGATGATCGCCTCTCGTGTGAGCGCCCAGTAGCGGCTGTAGATGCTGAGCCCCGCGCCAATGTAGCCGCCGATGTGACCCTTACCGCCGAACTCGTAGAGGCCGTCGAACGAGAGGTTGCCCATCGATGCCCAGCCGTCGTCCACCCGAACGGACGCCGGGCCGTTGGCGGAGTCGAGGGCCTGTCGCGTCGCATCGAACCACGAGTAGCCGAGGTCGAGCCGCAGGCCGAACGCCTTGCTGAGGCGGAACGTGGCGCCGCCCGAGATGTTATAGCCGTTATCCACTACGTCCGCCGCGCCGCCCTGCGGCATGGCGTAGCCGAATGCGAAGTGTCCGACAACCGGCTTCGACTGCACCTGCGCGACGGCCGCGGTCGAGGCGACCAGGAGAACCAGGCTCACAACGAGGACTGCTCTCGTCATCTGTGAACTCCTCTCCGCGACCAGGACGGGCTGGTCCTCGGTGACATACAGCGGTTGACAGGGCGGGGGATTATGGCACAGACGTCCGAAGTTTGCGCAAGACCCCGGCGGTTCGACGTTGATTCGGGCATGGTCTGAGCCTAGATTGGCGGAAAGTCGGGGGGCACATGCAAAACGCCGAAGAAAGGGAGCGGCCTGCAGAGAGACCCAGAAGGCTTGCGGCCGACTGGGAAGCGTGGTGTCGTGAGACCGGTCAGAAACCGGAAGGGCCGCAGCCTCGAGCGCAGCGAGATCGAACAGCCTGAGCCGTTACGCCGTGAGTCCTCGATTCGATGTGGTGCCGAAGACAGGACTTGAACCTGCACGGCCCGAAGGCCACTAGACCCTGAATCTAGCGCGTCTGCCAGTTCCGCCACTTCGGCACGCGGAAAACTCTACCATTGGGGGGCGGGGCCGCGCCAGAGGGATTACTGCAATCGGGGACCAGACGCGGGCGGCGCAATCGCCCGGAAAGGAACGACTGCCGGGCAGGGGTCCAATTCTTTGGAGGGGGCGCAGGTGCCTCCCTTGCGCTGGACACACGTACGCCCGGGAATTATGTTGCGCGGCAGGAGGTGTACAGCTATGACGAAGAGAGCACGGAAGTTGGTCGTCAGGATGAAGCAGGTCCGGCGCGAGGCCCAGCAGGCGAATCGGCGTCACAAGCGGGCCCTCGCGACATTCCGCAAGCTCCAGCGCCAGTATCGTCGCGCTGCGTAAGTGACTTAGTCGCCTTTTCCCCCGAAACATCCGGCCTGCTCCGGCCGAGGTTCACGCCGGGCGGTCAAAGTGGGGGGAATGTCCTACGGGCCCTCGCGTCGACTGGCGCTTTGTGTTGCCATGGAGCCGTCGCGAGGGCCCGCCGCGTTTTCAGTCCCTCAGTGCGGCGTGAAGGTGCGCGAGATATTGAACCCGAGACGGAAGTCGCCGTCGCGCAGCTTCAGGTCGCCGCCGGTGACGTACAGGTCGGTCTGCGAGGGACTGGTGTTCGTCACGAAGATATGGAAGGCGTGACGGGCCGTGGCGATGCTGTAGCCTATTGATCCCGATTGAAATTCGTTCTGCACGCCCGAGACCTGGGCGACCCATTCCCCGGTGACCGCCATCTTGAGGTTGAACCGCCACTCGCCGCCCACGCCGACGGCGCCGGTCCCGCGCGTATCGGTTTCATCAACGTAATTGGTGCTCGTGACGTAGGTGGGGACGAGCATGAGCGACAGGTGGGCGCCGAAGCGGCGGGCCAGGATGGCCTGCGCGCCGTAGCGGTTCCGATTGAACGAGAGCGTTTCCCTGAGGTTCGAAAAGCTGCCCCTCAGCGCCAGCGACAGGGGAGCGCCTCCCGCGCTCTGTTGGATCGGAACCCATTTCGAATACAGCTCGTAGTCGTGCTGCAGGTTGGTTCGCCGCAATCCCACCTCGACCGTCTCTCCGAGCCCGTACGCCAGCCCGAGCGAGATCCAGGCACCGCTGTCCAGACCATAGAAGTCGTAGCTCCCGGACTCCTGCACCGACTCCTTGAAGCGGTGCATGATCCGGAACTCGACCGTGTTTCGGCCGAGAGGATCGGGGGTCGGCAGGTTGATCAGGACGCCGTCGTGAAACGTCCGGGGAGGTCGCACCGACGACTCTGCGTCCTGCGGAGGCGCCCCCCAGCGCTGGGCGGGAAACGCCTCGATCCAGGCGCGGACCTGGGCGATCTCCTCCGGACTCAAAGGATCCATCGAAAGCGGCATGCGCGGACCGGAGTAGTGCCCCGCCTCCTGCGGGAGGAGCTTGAGATAGAGAAGGCTTCGCTCCGGCGCGCCGGGGGACACACGCAGCAGGCGCGAATCGGTTCGGGCGCGCACGTTGACCGACGACCGGTAGATCTGCGCGACCTCGAGGCGCAGTCCCGCCCGCGCCTCCGGCCCGAGGTGGCAGCCGGGCATGGCGCAGCGTGTTTGCAGGAGACGGCCGACCGACGTGAACGGCCCCGACTCGTCCGTCGGAGCGGCTTCTTTCGGAGAAGCAGGCGGGCTCTCCTCGGCCTGCGGGGGCGCGCCCTCGACCGGCTCGACGGCAGGCGGGGGCTCCGCCGGAGGTTCCTGTTCGAGGAGAGACGACTGCGAGCAGCGCACGAGGGAAGGGACGAAGGGGGATCGATCGACGGCGGCCGTGACGGGTGACGTCAGGACCGCCAGCGCGGCAAGGAAGACGCGAAGACGGCTAGTTGTCCAGCGCACCCTGATCGATCCAGTCCCGGATCACATGGATTTCAGCGTCGGGAAGAGGGGGGCCGTCGGCCGGCATGCGAGCGCCCAGCCCCGTCCCCTCGATCTTCTTGATCAGATAGCTGAGGTCGCTGTTCCCGGGGTCGACGCGCTTGAGAGTGGAGTCCTCGGTGCTGAAGACTCCGACGAGATTGCTGTAGGACTTGCCCGCTTCGAGATTGAGGCTCTGCGCCGCGAACGTCCCTAGGTGGCAGTTTGATTTGGCGCAGCTGCGCGTGAAGATCGGCTGCACGTCCGCGGAGAAACGGATGGTCGCGTCGGCGGGCGGTACGACGCTGATCATGCGAAGCGAGTTGCTGTCGTTCGTGCACCCCGACAGCGCCACGGCGAGAATAGCCAGCGCCGCCGGGACGAGAACGCGGCCGCAAATCCCGGGCGTGCTCACGGTCCTTTCCGCAGCAGGCGGATGTAGGCGCCGATGGCGCGCGTGTCGTCCTCACTCATGGCGGTGCGATAGGCCGGCATCTTGACGCGCTGACGATTGATGAAGAAGCGCGCCAGCCGGGCCTTGGTGAGGCGTTCCGTGCCCCCCTCGAGGATCCACTGGCGCAGCTCTTCCTCGCTTCGAACCAGCTCGGGATAGTCGGGGCCCAGCCAGCCGGGGACGTATCCCTTCAGAGAGCCGTAGTTGAGCACCCCGCCGCTCCCGGAAATTCCATGGCACGCCTCGCAACGGAACCGGCGCACCAGGTCGCGCCCCTGTGCGGCCACGGGATCCGAAATCGGGTCGAGCTGGGCGATCGCCACGACGTACGCGACCAGGTCGTCGACCTCCTCCCTGCGCAGAACGTCGCGATAGGCGGGCATCGAGACCGCCCCCTTGCGACGCTCCGCCGCGGCGCTCTCACTCGTCGCCCGCCGCCGCGACACGCCGTCCAGGATGTATTCCCGCACCTCCTGCTCGCCGTTGACGTACATCATGGGAACCCCGCCGTCCCACTGCGGCACCGATTGGCCGCTGCCGGGATCCGGGAGTCCGCGGGCCCCCTCGGGCCCATGGCACGAGAAGCAGCCGGACCGGGCGGCCAGCTCGGCGCCGCGACGAATCGGGTTCGATTCCTGCCGCCACCAGTAGGCGCGGATCGCCGCGGGCGCGCCGAGCCAGGCGGCGATCCCGATGAGCACAATCGTACCCAGCCAGGCGAACGCCCTGTGTATCATCCGATACCGGACGGTGATGCCGTGCGGAGGCTAGATTGTCTTGACCGCGTGCACGGTCAGGGCGTTGATCCCGTCCTTGGCTGCCACCTCACCCTTGATCTCGACTTTCTTGCCGGCCATCGACTTGGCCTTGGTGAAGGCGCTCGAATCGGCGTGATCCGCGACCAGCACGTACACCTTGCCGTCCGAGGCCGCGAGGCCCACGGGCTGGCCCATCTCGGCGCACTTGGCGGCGCAGCCGGCATGGTCCGGGCCCTTGGCGCCGTGGGAGATGTAGCAGGCGAGGTCGAGGACCTCGCCGGTGAGGGTGACGTCCGAAGCGGCCGCCTTTTCGGCCGCCAGGGTCGTTCCGGTCGCCAGGATGGCCAGCGAGGCGAAGACGAACGCTGCGACGAACTGTTTCATGGGTCGTGTCCTCCTCTTCGATGACGAAGTCGATTCCCCACATGAAGGGTGGTCAAAGATCTTAGCACGGGGCGAGCGTTCCGGCCGGTGATGGGGGTCACGCAGCGGCCGAAGGGGATTTTGCGGCGGCGGGAGGCGTTGTGCTAGGTTGCGGCCGGGACCGGGGAGGGGAGAACGGATGAAGCAGCAGGATCGGGAGATGCGCAAGGCGATCGTCGAGTTCCTGCGGCGGCCGGGCTACCGCGCGGCCACGGCGAAGGACCTGCACCGGCTCCTGCGCATCGACCGGAGCCGCCTGCACGCCTTCAAGAGGGTGCTACGCGACCTGATGAGCGACGGGGAGGTGGTGAAGGCCGGCCGGGATCGCTACGCTCCGCCGACGATCCGGCAGGGCCCGGATGGGGGGCGCCCGGAAGGGAAGCAACCGCAGCGGTCCGGGGCGGCGGCGGGACCGCGCGGGCAGAAGCTCGTCTCGGGACGCCTGCAGCGTCACCCCCGGGGGTTCGGCTTCGTCGTGCCGGACGCCGGCGGGCCGGACCTGTTCGTGCCCCCGCGGGGCCTCGGCGACCTCCTCGACGGCGATCGCGTGGCGGTGCGCGTCGTGCGGGACGATGGCCGGGGCCGTGCCGAGGGAGAAATCGTCCGGCTCCTGGAGCGGAGCGGCAAGCGGGTCATGGGGGTGTTCCAATCGGCCGGCGGCCGGGCCGGAGGGCTGGTCCGCGCCTACGATCGGTTGTTCGAGAGCGACATCGTCATCGCGGAAGAGCACCTGGGAAAGGCGGAGGACGGCATGGTGGTCGGCGTTGCGATCCTGCGCCCGCCCATGGAACGGCGACCGGCGGCCGGCCGCGTCGTCGAGGTCCTCGGCTTTCCGGACGAGCCGGGCATCGACCTCAAGACGATCATCCGAAAGTACGGCCTGCGCGAGGACTATCCTCCCGACGTCCTGTCCGAGGCCGAGGGGGTGCCGGATCGGGTCTCCGATGCGGAATCCAGGCGACGCGAGGACTTCCGAAAACTTCCGATCGTGACCATCGACGGCGAGACCGCGAAGGACTTCGACGACGCGGTCTGGGTCGGAAAGAACGCCGACGGCACGTTCGGTCTTCAAGTTCATATCGCCGACGTGGCGCACTACGTGCGCTCGGGCGGCGCTCTCGATCGGGAGGCCTACGACCGGGGGACCAGCGTCTACTTCCCCGGCACGGCCCTGCCGATGCTGCCGCACCGGCTGTCGAACGGCATCTGCTCGCTCAACCCGGGCGTGGACCGGCTGGTGCAATCCTGCCTGATGACGATCGACGGCCGCGGTCGCGTGGTCGACTATCGATTCGCCGACGGTGTGATCAAGAGCGCCGAGCGCATGACCTACACGCATGTGGCGGCGATCCTCGAAGGGCACGACGCGGCGCTCATGGATCGCTATCGCCCGCTCGTGCCGATGTTCGGGGCCATGGAGGAGCTCTGCCGCATCCTCAACGAGAAGAGGCGCCGGCGCGGGAGCATCGACTTCGACCTGCCGGAGCCGGAGATCCTCCTGGCCGCCACCGGGGAGATGACCGGCATCGTGGAGGTGCAGCGCAACATCGCGCATCGCATCATCGAGGAGTTCATGCTGGCGGCGAACGAGACCGTCGCCGCCCACCTGTTCCGGGCAAAGGTCCCCTCGATGTACCGCATCCACGAGCGGCCCGATCCGAAGAAGCTGGAGGAGTTCGATGCCGTGGCGCAGGCGTTCGGATACCGCCTGCCGCGCCCGTTCACCTCCATCGAGCCGCGCGCCTTCCAGGATCTGGTCGAGATGGCGAAGGGGCGGCCGGAGGAGCGCTTCCTGTCGCGCCTGATGCTGCGCTCGATGAAGCAGGCGCGCTATGCGCCTCTGCGCGATCAGCACTTCGGCCTGGCGGCCACCTGCTACACCCATTTCACCTCGCCGATCCGCCGGTATCCCGATCTCGTCGTGCACCGCCTCCTGCGCCGGACCCGCTCCGGGAAGCCGCTCACGGACGCGGAGCGCCGCGACCTCGAGGAGTTCCTGCCGGAGGCGGCGCTGCGATCGTCGCGCACGGAGCGCGCCGCCGACCAGGCGGAATGGGAGCTGGTCGAATGGAAGAAGATGGCGTTCATGGCGGGGAAGGTGGGGGAGGAGTTCGACGGATTCATCCTGTCCACCCATCCGTTCGGCTTCTTCGTCGAGCTGCGGGAGACCTTCATCGACGGCCTGGTGAAGATCGAATCGCTGCCGGGCGATCGCTATCGCTTCCACGAGAAGAAGCAGATCGTGAAGGGGGACCGCCACGGGCGGGTGTTCAAGCTCGGAGACCCGGTGCGCGTCCGGGTCGATCGCGTGGACCAGTTCATGCTGCGGGTCGAGTTCTCGCTGGCCGAGAAGGCGCCGGCGCCCGTGGCCCGGCGCGGGAGCATCCGAGGCGGCGGCCGGCGGCCCGGAGGCCGCTGAGGGTGCCCACGGGGTACGAGTTCTTCGAGCACACCGCGGACGTCGGTGCCCTGGTTCGCGGCGTCACACTCAGGAGCCTGTTCGAGAACGCCTCGAAGGCGATGTTCGATCTGATCTGCGATCGCCGGACGGTGCGGCCGCATCAGCGAGTGAGAATCGCGGTGCAGGGCTCAACACTCGAGGATCTTCTGGTCCGCTGGCTCAGCGAGCTGCTGTTCCGCATGGAGACGGATGGTCTGCTGTTCACGTCCTTCGCGGTCGATCGGGTCGACCGCGCCCTCCTGCGCGCCCGCGGTACGGCGCGCGGCGAGCCGATCGACAGGACGCGCCACGTGACGCGACGCGAGGTGAAGGCGGTGACCTATCATCAGATCCGGCTGATCCGGGGCCGCAGCGCCTGGCGGGTCCGGATCGTGTTCGACGTCTGAAGGCGCAGGGGAGGGATCCGGTGACCAGGACCATCGCGCTCGACATCGAGAGGGTCGACGACTGCCGCGTGCGGATTCCGGTCCAGGGGAAGATGCGCGTCCCCGGTCTGGTGTTCGCGGACGACGGTCTGATGCAGGGGATCCGCCAGGATCAGGCGCTGCAGCAGGTCGCCAACGTCGCCTGTCTGCCCGGGATCGTCAGGGCCTCCCTGGCGATGCCGGACATCCATTGGGGCTACGGATTCCCGATCGGAGGCGTGGCGGCGTTCGATCTCGAGTCGGGCGTCATATCGCCGGGCGGCGTCGGCTACGACATCAACTGAGGGGTCAGGCTGCTGCGCTCAGGTCTGAGCGCGCACGAGGCGGACGGACGGCTCAGGGAGATCGTCGAGGCGTTGTTCCGGAGCATCCCGACGGGCGTCGGGTCGCACCGGAAGGACTTCAGGCTCGATGCCAAAGGCGTCGAGCGGGTGCTGCGCGAGGGAGCCCCCTGGGCGGTCAAGAACGGGTTCGGGGAACCCGACGACCTGCGGCACATCGAGGAGGGGGGCCGCCTCGAGGGGGCGCGCCCCGAGTTCGTCTCCGATCGCGCCAAGGAGCGCGGCCGGCCCCAACTCGGGACCCTCGGGTCGGGGAACCACTTCACCGAGGTGCAGAGGGTCGCCGAGATCTACGACGAGAGCGCGGCGCGGTCCCTTGGACTGGAGCGGGAGGCGCTCACCATCTCCATCCACACCGGATCTCGCGGCCTGGGCTATCAGGTGTGCGACGACTCCCTGCAGACGATGCTCGCCGCCGCCCGCCGCTATGGCATCGACCTGCCCGATCCCCAGCTCTGCTGCGCCCCGGTGCAGTCCGAGGAGGGGCGGCGCTACATCGGGGCGATGTACGCCGCGGCCAATTTCGCCTTCGCCAACCGCCAGCTCATCACGCACTTCGTCCGCCAGGCAATGCAGGAGGTGTTCGGAAAGGGGCCGCGGGATCTGGGGCTCGAGGTCGTCTACGACGTCTGCCACAACATCGCCAAGGTTGAGACGCACCGGGTGGCCGGGAAGGATGTGCGATTGTGCGTGCACCGCAAGGGGGCGACGCGGGCCTTCCCGCCGGGGCACGTGCAGACGCCGGCCGCCTATCGCGAGGTCGGTCAGCCGGTCCTGATCCCGGGCGACATGGGACGCTACTCCTACGTCCTGGTCGGGACCGAGCGGGCGTACGACGAGTCGTTCGGCTCGACCTGCCACGGCGCCGGGCGTCGCATGAGCCGTACCGCCGCCAGGAAGGCGGCTCGCGGCCGCTCGATCGTGCGCGAGATGGAGGACCGCGGCATTCTGGTGCGCGCCGACGGTTACGACACGATCGCCGAGGAGATGCCGGAAGCGTACAAGGACGTCGCCGAGGTGGTCGAGGTGGTGCACCGGGCCGGCATCTCGAGGAAGGTCGCCCGGCTGGTGCCTCTCGCGGTCATCAAGGGTTGAAGGCCCGGACGGCCGGGCCGGGTCAGGCGGACGGGGCGTGCGGGCGGGAGGCGCGCGGGCCGGAGCGGCTGCCGGCGCGCGGCGCGCCGGCCGGTTTGACGGCCGGTTTCGCGGCGGCGGGCTGCAGGGCGGCCTCGAACACTTCGTCCACCGTCTTCACGAACTTGAACTCGAGCTTTTCGAGGACGCTCTTGGGGATCTCGTAGAGATCCTTCTCGTTCTCCGCCGGCAGGATCAGCGTCTTGATCCCGGCGCGCTGACCTCCCAGCACCTTGCTCTTGATCCCGCCGACGGGAAGCACCTTGCCGCGCAGCGTGATCTCTCCGGTCATCGCCGTGTCGGGGCGGCACAGGCGATCGGTCATGAGGGAGGCGAGCGCCGTGGCCATGGCGACGCCGGCGGACGGGCCGTCCTTCGGCACGGCGCCGGCGGGAACGTGCAGATGAATGTCCGACCGTTCGTAGAGGCGGCTGTCGATTCCGAGCTCGTCGGCGCGGCTGCGCACGTAGGACAGGGCGGCCTGGGCCGATTCGCGCATCACGTCCCCGAGCTGGCCGGTGATGATGAGCCGCCGGTCCCCGGGCATCCGGGTCGCCTCGATGAACAGGACGTGGCCGCCGAAAGGAGTCCAGGCCAGGCCGATGGACACCCCCGGCACCTTGACCCGCTCGGCGGTCTCCCGGCTGAATTTTTCGGGTCCGAGGTAGGCGACGAGGTCGGCGGCGCGCACCACGACCGGATCCGTCCGCCCCTCGGCCCTGCGCAGCGCCACCTTGCGGCAGATCTTGGCGATCTCGCGCTCCAGGTTCCTGAGGCCCGCCTCCAGCGTGTAGCGCGCGATGATGGCCACGAGCGCCTCGTCCTCGATGACCACGTCCTCCGCCTTGAGCCCGTTCTCGACGCACTGTCTGGGAATGAGGTAGCGCCGGGCGATCTGAAGCTTCTCGTCCTCGATGTACCCGGGCAGCTCCAGGACCTCCATGCGATCCCGGAGCGGGGCGGGAATCGTGTCGAGGATGTTGGCGGTGGTGATGAACATCACGCGCGACAGGTCGAACGGCACGTCGAGGTAGTGATCCACGAAGTTCGAGTTCTGCTCCGGGTCCAGGACCTCGAGAAGGGCCGAGGCCGGGTCGCCCCTGAAGTCGGCCCCGAGCTTGTCCACTTCGTCGAGCATGAACACCGGATTACGGGTGCCGCTGCGGCGAAGCCCCTGGATGATCTGGCCGGGGAGCGCGCCGACGTAGGTGCGCCTGTGGCCGCGGATCTCCGCCTCGTCGTGGATCCCCCCGAGGGACAGGCGGTGGAAGGTCCGGCCCATGGCGCGCGCGATCGACTTTCCCAGCGAGGTCTTGCCGGTGCCGGGCGGCCCGACGAAACAGAGGATCGGACCGCGTGATTCCGTCTTGAGCTTGCGGACCGCCAGGAATTCCAGGATTCGATCCTTGACGATCTGAAGATCGAAATGATCCTCGTCGAGGATGCGGCGGGCCTCGGGAAGCTCGATCCTCTCCTCGCTCTGTTTCGACCAGGGGAGCACGGTGAGCCAGTCGAGGTAGGTCCGGCTGACGATGTACTCCGCCGAGGCCGGGGGCATGGTGCGCAGGCGGTTCAACTCGCGCTCGGCCGCCTCGAGGGCCTGGGGTGGCATGTTCGCCTTCTCGATCTCCTCCTTGAGCTTCTCGATCGCGCCCTCGTTGTCGGAATCTCCTCCCAGCTCTTTCTGGATCGCCTTGAGCTGCTGGCGCAGCATGAACTCCCGCTGCCCCTTCTCCATCTCGTCCTGGACGTCCTTCTGGATCTTGCTGCCGAGCTCCAGGATCTCGATCTCGCGGCTGAGATGCCGCGTCAGCTTCAACAGGCGCTCCTGGACGGACAGCGCTTCTAGATATTCCTGCTTGGCGGCGGCGTCACGGACCAGGAGGACCACCGCCAGGTCGGCCAGACGCGCCGGGCTTTCCACGTTAAGGAGGGCGACGCCGATCTCGTCGGAGGCGATCGGCATCAGCGACAGGATCTTGCGGATGAGGTTCTGGAGATTCTTGATCAGGGCCTCGATCTCGACCGACTCCTCCACCTGCTCGCTCAGAAGCGACACGTCCGCGGCCAGGTAGGGATCGGTGCGCACCACGCGCGTCAAACGGATCCTCTCGAAGCCTCCGACCAGGATCCGGACCGTGCCGTCGGGGAATTTGAGCAGGCGCTGGATGACGGCCGCGGTGCCGACGGCGTGCAGATCGCTTTCCTTCGGGTCGTCGAGGCTTGAGTCCTTCTGCAGAACCAGGCCGACGAGCCGGTCCTTGACCATGACGTCGTCGATGAGCTTGATGGAGGCCGGCCGGCCGACCGCGAGCGGCGTGGGGATGTGCGGGAAGACGACGGTGTTCTTCAGAGGCAGGATCGGCAGCACCGCGGGCAGGACCCTGGGGGGCGGTGCGGCAGGGCGCTCCGGCTCCTCCATCGACTCCAGGACGGTCGCTTCGCCTTCCCCTTGCTCGGACATGGTGGACCCGCGAACCCTAAGTTTCCTTGATCGGCACGCTCCGAACCACGGCCGGACCGCGCGGGATGTGGATGGACAGGAATCCGTCGTCGTAGGTCGCCGTGATCCGCTCGGGGTCCGCCTCCTGCGGCAGCGTGAGCACCCGCTCGAACCGCCCGTGGGTGATCTCCATCTGGTGCCAGCGCACGCAGCCCTGAGTCCCGGGCTCGACCCGGGAACCGGACACGCTGAGGTAGGACCCCTCGATGAGGATCTCGATCTCCTCGTGATCGATGCCGGGGATCTCCAGGGTGATGACGAATTCCTCGGCCGTCTCGTAGATGTCCGTGCGGGGCGCCCACTGCGCATGCGACTTCAGCGGCTGGGTGTCCTGCAGGAGACGCTGCATCACCTGCTCCATGCGACGGTGCAGATCGACCATCGGGTGAACCGGGCTGCGTCGGATGCGCATCACAAGCTCCTCGCGCGCCTTCAGCGGCCCGCCTGCAGGGCGTTCACCTGCCGCGTCAGACGCGACTTGTGGCGGGCGGCCGTGTTGCGGTGGATGATTCCGGTGCCGATCGACTTGTCGATGAGCGACAGGGTCCTCGGAAGCTCCCGGCTCGCGCCACCGGCGTCCTTCTTGGCCAGAAGCGAGCGCAGCTTCTTGAGCTGCGAGCGCAGGTGGCCCCGCCGGGCGATGTTCACCGCCCTGCGCCTGCGGTTCTTTCTGATGTTCTTGACGGCCGACTGGATGCGTGCCACGGCGGAACCCTCCCCGGCGCCCTATCGCTCGCGAAGACCCAGGGCGCGCAGCCTCTCGCGCGCGAGCCGGGCCTCCTCGGATTTCGGGTAGGCGCTGATGACGTGCTGCAGCTGGATGACAGCGTCTGCGGTACGGTTCATTTCGAGTAACGCGAGCCCCTTCCTGAGATACGCGGCGGCCGCCTTGTCCCCGGCGGGGTGGTCCGAGATCACGCGGTCGTACGCCGCCACCGCGTCCGGATACTTCTGCTGACTGAAATTGACCTCGCCGATCAGATACTGCGCGTCGTCCGCCAGGTCATCCTGGGGATTGCTCCGGACGAACTCCTGCAGCTCCACCAGGGCCTGATCGTAGTTCCCCTTCGCATAGTCGCCGTAGCCCAGCCTGTACAACTCGACGCCGGCGGCCCCTCCGGCGGCGGACGCCGCGGGAGGCGCCTGCGCCACGGGAGCCGCCGCAACCGGCGCCGGCACGGGCGCCACGGGCGGGGCCGGTGCACCCTCGAGGGGGGCGCGCGACGCCGCCAGGGCGTCCAGCGCCTGCCGCGTCGCCCGCAGCGTCTCGTTCATCTCAGTCAGGCGCTGGTCGGTCTCGTCCGAGCGCGTCTTCAGGGCCTGCAGGTCGTGCTGCAGACTGTCCAGGCGCACGCGAATCTCGGCCTGCGCGGCCTCCGGTGCGGCCGGAGCGGACGCGGCGCCGGCCAATTTCTGGGTCAGCGCCGCGTTGTCCTTCTCCAGTTTCCAGACCTGCTGCTGCAGGGCGTCCAGGTCGGCCTGGAGCTCCGTGGAGCCCGATCCCGTGGCGCAAGCCGCGACGGCGCACGCGAGCGCCGCCGCCAGGATCGGGAGCGTCAGTTCACGTTGATGATAAGCCGCCGCGCGGCACCTCACATCCTCACCGCGCTACCTCCGGCTCACTCCGCCAGGAAAACGAACTCGGCGCGCCGGTTGGTGGCCCAGGCGTCCTCGTTGTGGCCCGGATCGACCGGCCGCTCCTTGCCGTACGAGATGATCCGCAGTCGCGCCGCCGGCGTCCCCAGGGACACCAGGTAGTCGCGCGCCGCCCGGGCGCGCTTCTCGCCCAGCGCCAGGTTGTACTCCACCGTGCCGCGCTCATCGCAATGTCCTTCGATGCGCACGCGGTACTGCGGATACTGTTTGATGGTGGCCGCGTCGTCGCCCAGGATGCGGATGGCGTCCTGCCGGACCTCGTACCTGTCGAAATCGAAATTGATCCGCTTGAGCTGGTAGCTCGCCTTTTCGGCGCTCGAGCCGGAGTCACCCAGCGATTCGCTGCCCGGCTCGGCGTTCTTGAAGCCGGTGCTCTCGTCCACCTTCTCGGCCTTGGACGACGGCGATTCGAACGCGGGAGGAGAGCTGACAACAGGCTCGGTCGTGGGGCTGCTCTTGCACGCCGCCATCCCGAGAACCAGACATGCGCCGACGATCAGAAGGACCAGGGAGCGGTGGAGACCATGACTCATCGCGTCACCTCCTCTTGGTAATTGGGCCGGATATCAAGCCCCCGCCGGCCCGCACGGCGCGGCGTCGACCCTTCGCGCGGCGACCGTGCTTCGTCGAAGCCTGCAAATTATAGCACGCGCTCGCGAGGGATCAGCGGGACCAGGAGGGCGAATAGCTGTTCCCCCCGTGTGTCAGCCGCCGCACGTGGGTTCCGTCGATATCCATTGTGTAAACGTCGAAGTTGCCGGTCCGATTCGACGCGAACACCAGGTGCTTGCCGTCCGGCGAAAAGCGGGGCCATTCGTTAATATTGGCGTTCTCCGTGAGGCGCGCAACCTGCTGGCTCTCGATATCCATCAAAAAAATGTCGAACCCTCCCGGGACGCGGGCCGTGAAGGCGATCTTCTTGCCGTCCAGGGACCAGGAGGCGGCGTCGCAGTAGGAGACATTATTTGTCAGGCGGCGGGCCCCCGAGCCGTCGGCGTTCATGACGTAGATCTGCGGACTGCCGCCCCGGTCCGAGGTGAAGGCGATCTGCCGGCCGTCGGGTGACCAGGCGGGGGACGTGTCGATCGCGTCGTTGTTGGTCAGGCGCCGCGGCGTCGACTCGGACAGGCGCTGCAGGTAGATCTCGGCGTTGCCGTCCCGCGTGCTCGCGAAGGCGATGGTGCGGCCGTCGGGCGACCAGGCGGGGGCGCTGTTCAGCTCCCCCTGCTGCGGGAACGCCTGGCGCAGCTCCCCTTCGCTGTTGACGAGCATGAGGACCGGATCGCCGGATCGGTAGGACACGAAGACGATCTGTTTCCCGTCGGGCGACCAGGTGGGCGACAGATTGATGGTGTTGTTGGCGGTGATGCGCTTGGCCCGGGCCCCGTCGTAGTCCATGATGAAGATCTCCTTCGCCTTGCCGACCTGCGACACGAAGGCGATCCGGCTCAGGAAGATCCCCGGCTGATCGGTGTACTGCTGCACGATCTCGGTGCTCAATTTGTGCGCCATGATGCGCGCCAGGTCGGGCTCGCCGCGGTACAGCTTCCCCAGCATGAGGTTCTGGTCGGAGGTGTCGTACACCTTTCCCTCGAACACGAGGCCGGGCTGCGCGGCGGTCAAGTTCCCCAGAACCAGCGCGTCGGCACCGACCCCCATCCACTCCTTGAAATTGATCCGCCCTCCCGGATCGGAGTGCACCAGCTTGTGGTACTCCTCCGGAACGATCTGGAAGTAGCCCGAAAAATCCAGGTCGCCGGTGACCACTTCGCGGATCGTCTGCGCGATCTCCCTGGCCTTCGAGTCGGAAGGGGAGGCGAAGGCCGGCAGCGCGATCGGGATCCTCGGTTTCGCGGTTCCGAGGATGCGGATGATCGGCACCGAGGGGATCGGCGCGTCGGGGGGCGGCGAGCCGCCGGAGGGGGGGGCGGCGGCAGCGACGATCGCCGCCATGCCCAGGAGGAGCGAAAACCGCGCGATGCTTCGAGAGAGTCTCACGTCGTCTCCAGCGTGGCGCCCTGCCTCAATCCTTCGTCAGGACGATCTCGACGGGGAAGGGCAGGGACGGATAGTTGAGGCTCGTAGGGAAGGGCGGGAACACGGCTTCGTGCACCGCCTCCATGACCGAACGGTCCATCGCGTCGTAGCCGCTCGGGATGACGACCTCGGCACCGCTCACCCGGCCGCTGCTGGTCAGGACCAGCCGGATCTGCATGGTGAACGCGCGTCGGGTGGTCTCCGAGGGCGGAA